>JAFAMS010000275.1 GCA_019233165.1 Vulcanimicrobiota bacterium
TGTAAAGCTACCTTTCCATCTGACAAGCCGACTTGACAGCAGATGCGTAACACCGTGCGAGATTTGAGAACCCTCCGGGGCCTGTCCCAAGGCCAGCTCGCCGTCGCCCTGGACGTATCGCGCCAGACGATCAACTCGATCGAGCAAGAGCGCTACACGCCCTCGTTGCCGCTCGCGCTCGCCCTCGCACGCTTCTTCGCAACACGGGTGGAGGAGATGTTCGATGCGGATCACTAGATCCCGGTGGTTCTTGCCGCTGTTCGCGGTTGCGCTCGGCGTCGTCGCTTTCGTCGCCCAGTGGATCGGCGGCAACCCGCGGAGTGGACTCGTCTCGTTCGCGATCCTTGCCGGCTTCGGTCTGCTGGTGCTGCTCGGCGGGCGCAGCGAGACGATCCGCGGTCTGTGCGGCGACGGCCGCGACGAGCGCTTCCGCGCGATCGACATCCACGCCACCGCGGTCGCCGGGGTCGCGGTGATCGGCGCGATCATCATCGCCGCCCTCGTCGAGCTCGCCCGCGGCCGAGGTCCCGGCCCTTTCGGCTGGCTGGCGGCGGTCGCAGCCGTCGCCTACCTGGGCGCGGTGATCGTCTTCCGCTTCCGCGGCTGAGCACGGCTAGCCGGTCCCGGTACCCGGTTCGAAGGGCGTCGGTAGGTGCGAGACGAGCCGCACGGGTGGCGGGGTAAAGGCCTGCGATTCCGCCGATGAGGATCGGAGCGGTTGAAGCTCGTCCGCGCGCCGATCTTCGGGACTCGAGCCTCGAAGACTTTCTCGCCGATCTGCGGTTGCCTCACTGAGAGGGCCAGCGTCCGCTTTCGGCTTCGTCGGGGCGGAGTGGTCGATGTTGACGTCATCGACGCTCGTGGGGCGTTGGTTCGCTCGCTCGCACACCGGCGGTGTCGCGCAGGCGTCCTGTCGTTCTTGCGGTTCGGCCGCGACCTTGCGGGTCGTGTGAGCAGAGATGGCGACTACCGGATCGGGTCCGCCTCCCCTCGGAGCACCGGACGATCGTTCTACGAATCTGATTCGTTTGGACACGGTCGTCCCGGTGATCGAGGGGTTCACCGTCAGCCGACGGGTGATGCGTGTCGGAGAGCGGACGCGGATCGGCTACCGCTTCAAGGGGGGCGCACACCCGATTGTGCTCGTCGACGGGTGGGTGGCCGTGTTCGGCCGGTTCGCGCGGACGACGGGGACGGTGGATTGGTTTGGCAAGTTCGCCGCTTCGGCGGCGTGGTCAGGCATTCATTCGATCCCTCTCGAGGCTCGTGACGATGCTGGGAATACCTCGAAGCGGACACCATCGATATCAATTCGACTCACAATGAGCCGGCCCGTCTCTCACCGAGGTCGGCGGAGAGGTTGAACGTGCCCTGGCTCGAGCGTCGGCATATGTGGGTCTGGCTCGCCGCGGGTCTCGCGGCCGCGGGGATTGTGGGGTCCTTCGTTTCCCAGTCGCTCGGTGCGGGCGCACCGCTGCTGCGGGTCACAACGCAGCTGGCCCCGGGAGCTCGCAAGGGGGGCCGCCCGCTTGTACTAACTCTCGGTGGGCCGGTGTACTGTCGCCAAGTCGCTCCGATCGTGCGCTACCTAGGAGCGTCGCTCGCTTGTCCGGATTACGGCCCCGATGGCGAGCGCTCCGCGGCCTCTCGTGCGCGACGAGTCGAGGACTGGGGCGACCCGAAATACCTGAACGCGGTCGCGCGGCTGCCGATCGAGCTCGAGGAGAACGGCGTCCACATCTCCCAGCTCATCCTCGTCGGGGCGTCGTATTCCGGCTACGCCGCCGCCGAGCTTGCTGCCACCCATCCCGAGCTCCATCCGCGAGCACTCATCATCGTCGACAGCTTCCTCGATCTATCGGAACGCTTCCGCGCGTTGTCGACAGACGATCTCACCCGCAGCGAGATGATCCATGTCCTCGGCGGTGCACTCGCGCAACGTCCGCAGGAATACCGCGAGCGATCTCCCAGCGACCACCTGGCAGGTCTGGCAACGGACATCCGCCGAGGCATGCGTTTCGTCGACGTCTGGAGTGTGGGAGCGAGCGAAACCCGCGAATTCAACGGAGCCATGTGCTCGCCCGCCTCGAATGGCATCTGGCTGCGCCGGCTCGCCGGCATCCTCCGCCACCCGGTAACCGCTTACGTGACACGGCTTCGGCATGCCTATGCCCTCTGGTATCGCTGGCGCCAACTCCTCGCGCTCGCCTCACTCGCACCCAAGAGCGGCGCGTTCCCCGGGAAACGGCTCACATTCCGGCAGCAAGAACGGCTTCCGGCAGCAAGCACGTGCGCGGTTACATCGGCAGCACCAAGCCATTGGGACCCCT
>JAFAMS010000295.1 GCA_019233165.1 Vulcanimicrobiota bacterium
TCGTCGCGCAGCCGGACGTTGAACGGCGGCTGGTGCCGCTTGATGAGGTTCGCTTCGAGAATCAGCGCCTCGATCTCGTTCGTGGTGACGACCGTCCGGACGTCGACGATCCGCTCGACGAGCGCCTGCGTTCGGGCCGGGTGCGCGGCGCTGTCCTGAAAATAGGACCGGACGCGATTGCGCAGCGAAACCGCTTTGCCGATGTAGAGAACGCGCCCGTTCTCACCCAGCATCATATAGACGCCCGGTGCATCCGGCGTCTGGGCAAGCGTTTGCTCGAGCTGCGTGAGTGCGGTTTGGCTCATCCCGAGCCTATAGACTCGCCTCGGCCCCCCGCCGGCGGCGCAGCCAGAGAAACGCGACCACCGCTGCGACCAACGCCACCGCAAGGGCTATCGAGAAGCGCCGGAGCAGCGGCGCCAAGACGTCCAGATTGTGACCGAGCGCGTACCCTGCGTATGCGAGCCCGAAGCAAAAGATCGCCGAGCCGAACGCGTGAAACGTGAGGAAGTAGCGTTTCTGCATCCGCGAGATCCCGGGCGGGAGCGATGCGATCCCGCGAATCACCGGGATGAAGCGGCAAATGAAGACCGTTTTCTTCCCGTAACGCTCGTAGTACGAGTGGACGCGGGCGAGCTCGTGCTCGGCTCGCTTGCCGAAACGGTGCACGACGGGCGGCCCGGCGTAATAGCCTATCGCGTACAGCAAAGCGCCGCCTACGATCTCGCCGAGCGTTGCGACCGCGCCGACGGCGACCCAGCTCGAAAGATGGCCGGCCCCCGCGGCCGCACCGGCAGCGGGGACGACGAGCTCGGTCCCGACCGGGACGGCGACGTTGCCGAGCGCCATGACGATGAAGAGACCCAGCAGCCCGTAGTGATGGATGAAATCGAGGACGAGGGCGTGCAGCTGCTCCACTCTGCTAGCCGGCTACTTCGGGCGGCCGCGCGCTGTTACAGAAGCCCGCCAATATCTCGGCCGCAAGCCCGCCTCGCTCGGCGCGGATCGCGCGATAGAGATCGAGCGGCTCGACCTCGCGGTCGCCGGCGCTCGCTTCCGCGGCTCGCACGATGTTGCGAACGCGCGGCGTGATCAAAATCCCCTCCCACACTCGATCTTCTCCCATGCCGAGCGCGCGCTTGAGCTCGCCGTAGACGTCGTCGACCGGAATCTTGTCCGCTCGCAACGCTTCTTCGACTTTGCCGTCGTGCTCTTCGATGAGCGCGAAGAGCATGTGCTCGGCGCCCAAGTAGTAGTGGTTGTGGTTACGGCATTCTTGCTCGGCGGCGCGCAAGACGCGAAGTGCGGCGGGGCTGAAACGCGCGAACACTAACGATCCCGAAAGAGGGGGTGAAAATGGTCGGGGCGGCAGGATTTGAACCTGTGACCTCTGCGTCCCGAACGCAGCGCTCTACCAAGCTGAGCTACGCCCCGACGCGGGCGCAAAGTCCGAACGGTTCTGACCACGACGCCGGGGTCCTCCCCGGGTCCCCATACATCCTTTTAACGCACCGCCGACGTTGCGCCTTGCGGAGAAGGCCGCCAGGGTGTATAAATGGCCTGGCCTCAAATGAAGTACATCATCGTCGGGTGTGGTCGCGTCGGCTCGACGTTAGCGAAGCTCCTGGTTGCCGAAGGCCACAACGTGACCGTGGTCGACGAAAATCCCGCCGCTTTCAAGCGGTTGGGGAATCGCTTTACCGGCCAGGTCGAGCTCGGGACCGGAATCGACGCCGAGGTTATCCGCCGCGCCGGAGGCGACAGCGCCGACGGGTTCGCCTCGACGACCAACGGCGACAACCGCAACGTGATGGCGGCGCTGATCGCCCATCGGCTCTTCAAGATCAAGAAGGTCGTCGCCCGAATCTACGATCCGCCCCGAGGACAGATGTACCGGGAGCTCGGGATCGAGACGGTCTGCCCGACGACCGTCGGCGCGCAGATCATCCGCGACATGCTGATGAGCGCGCCGTTCACCTCCGTCCCCTCGTTCGACTTCGGGAAGATCAGCTCGCTCTTCTGCACGGTCGACGCGAAGGTCGCCGGGCGGCGCGTCGCCGAGATCGAGCGGGACGGCGCGATCCGGATCGCCGCGATCCGCACGAGCGGTACCGTCCGCGTCGCCTCCCCGAGCGACGTCCTTGCCGCCGGCGACGAGCTCAACGCCATCGTCGCACCGGCGGCGCTTTCCGAGTTCGCGAAGCTCTTCGGCGATTCGGCCGCGCCCCTCACGGAAAAGATAGGCGCGTAGATGTTCATCCTGATCGTCGGTGGCGGCAAAGTCGGCACCTACCTCGGCCGCGATCTCCTCAAGGAGAACCACGAGGTCGTCATCATCGAAAAGGACGCCCGCAAAGCGCAGTTCATGACCAACCTGCTCGAGCAGGACATCGCGATCGTCGGCGACGGCTGCGATCCGATGGTGATGATGCAGGCGGGGGTCTCCCGGGCCGACGTCGTCGTCGCGGATACGGGCGACGACGAGGACAATTTGGTCGTCTGCCTGATCGCGCGCAAGAACTCGAAAGCCCGCTGTATCGCGCGCGTGAACAACCCGCGCAACAAAGAGATCTTCGACTCGATCGGGACCGACGAAAACCCGATCAAAGTGATCTCCTCGACCGAGCTGATCCTCAACATCATCGAAGATGAGGTCAACATCAGCGAATGCCGCCCGATCGTCGCACTGCGCAACGGCGACGTCGAGCTCGTGAAAATCGCCGTCGACGCGGATTCGCCCTCGGTCGGCAAAAAGATCGCCGACGTCGGATTCCCGCGCAGCTCGATCGTCGTCGCGATCGAGAGCAAAGACGGCGAGGTGACGATACCGACCGGGGACACGCGGATCGCCGCCGCCGATGAGGTCGTCCTGATGATCAAACGCTCGGCGCGCGCGCAAGTGCGCGACGCGCTCCTCGGCGCGAGCGCCGCGACCGCCTAGATCAGACCACGGCGCAGCGCCGTGACCGCCGCCTGCGTGCGGTCGGTCGCGCTGAGCTTCTCGAGGATGTCGCGGATGTGTCCTTTGACGGTGCCGAGGCCGAGGTAGAGCCGCTCGGCGATCTCGGCGTTCCCGATCCCGTCGGCGACGAGCCGCAAGATCTCGAGCTCGCGCAGCGTCAGCGGATTGTCGCGCGCGGGCGGCGTCGCCGCCGGGGCGCCGAAGTGCCGCAGCACCACGTGCGCGATCTGCGGATCGAAATATGCGCCTCCCTCCGCAACGACGCGCACTGCAGTGAGCAAGTTCGATGGATCGGATGCCTTGACGACGTACGCGTCGGCTCCGGCGGCGAGCGCGGCCAAGATCTCGCGGTCGATATCGTGCATCGTGAGGATCACGATACGGAGCTCTTTTAGCTGGGTGCGCAAGCGGCGCGTCAGCTCGATCCCGTCGATCCCCGGCAAACCGATGTCGATCACCGCAACGTCGGGGCGCGTGCGCAAAATCTCGTCGAACCCACCGGTACCGTCGGAGGCCTCGGCGACGACCTCGAATTCGCCGGTCGCGGCGAGCGCAGTTTTGACGCCGGCGCGGGTCAGCGCGTGGTCTTCGACGAGCGCGACCGTCGTCATCGCGGCTGCGCGACCGCGGCGGGCGCGGCAGCCGCCGGAAGCTCGAGCGTAAAAATGCTGCCCTCCGGATCGTTCGGCTCGTAACGGACCGCCCCGCCGTGCGCTTCGGCGATCCTACGGACGATGTAGAGGCCGAGGCCCGTTCCGACGCCGTGCTTTCCTTCGGCCGCAAAACGCATGAACAACATCTCGCGCAGCTCGGGCGGGACGCCGAACCCTCGATCTTCGACGGCAACGCGCACGCGCTCGCCGGGCGCGGAGACCCTGATGCGTACCGTTCCGCCTTCGCGCGACCAGGTCACGGCATTCGCGAACAGATTCACCAGCGCCCGCCGCAGCTCGCCGGCATCGCCGACGGTCCATGCCTCCGTCTCGGCGTCGATTTCAACGGAAAGACCCTTGCTCTTTGCGAGCGACTCGAGCTGCGTTGCGACGTCGCGCGTCAAACGAGCGACGTCGAGCTGCCGGTGCGCGATCGTCCGCTCGCCGGATTCGTACTGCGCGACCAGCAGCAGCGTCTCCGCCAGACGCTGCAACTCGTCGTTCGCCGCGAGGCTGCGGTCGAGGATCTCCAGGTACGACGGCGGCATCGGCCCGTACGCGCCGTCGCGCGCTTGGCGCAGCGTGAGTCCGGCCGCGGCGAGAGGCGTGCGGAGGTCGTGCGAGAGCGCGTACACGATATCGCGGATCACCTCGCTGCGGTGCGCGACTTCTTGATTCTTGTCGGCGAGCTCGGCGAAGATTCTTGCCTGCGCGAGCGCGATCGCGGCGGTCTCGGCGAACGCGCGGAGCATCCGCAGATCGTCGTGCATCGCCGGACGGTCGAGCGCGAGCAGCAGGACGCCGATGCGCGTTCCGCCGTCGACGAGCGGTGCGACGAGCGCGCCCTCGCATCCGAGTGCGCTGGTGACCAACCGTCCCATCGCATCGTCTTTGGAGACGGTCGCAGCCTCTTGCGTCTCGAGCGCACGAATGAGCACCGATTGCACTTCCGCCGAAGGGCGCTCCGCCGATTCGACGACCTCCGGGCTCTCGCGCCCCGCGTCGAACCGCATCGACCAGCCCGCGACGCCGGCTGCAAGGAAGAGCGTCGCTTTCGTCGCATCGACGAGCGCGCGCGACTCGCGGACGATTCCGCGCTCGACCAGCTCCTCGCTCAGGGAGCTTCGAATCCGCTGCGAGGCTTCCCGAAGCGCGCGCTCGCGCAAGCCCTCTTCGGCGAGCGCCGTCGCAGCGCCGGTGCGCTCGGCTCCGCGATGCACCGCGAGGCCGAGCATTCCGACGAGAACGATCGAGAGCCCGGTGAGGACGCGGTCCCAAATTGCGAGCGAGCTCCAGCTCCCGGCCTGCACGCCGTTTACGTAACCGGCCACGACGTTCGCGATCAGCGCCGCAACGATCAGCGCTCCGGTGAGCCGCCGGTTCCCGGCGTACGTACTAAGGACGATCGGGATGCCGAAAAGGATCGCGGCGACGAAAAGCTGTGGCGTTAACAAGTCGATCGTAAACGCGATCGCCAGCAGCGCGAAACACGTCGTCGCGAGGGCTCGAGGGTTCACCACGTGCCTTTTTGCGGCGGAGGGGCGAGGAGCCCCCTCGAAGCGTTGGCGCGATGGAGCGGGAGGCACGGCCGAGCGCCGAGACGTTGCTGCGCGAGCTCGGGCTCCGCGCGCGCCTCACCGTTTACCTCGCGAGCGCGCCGGGCGCGGGGAAAACGCGGCGGTTGCTCGAGGAGGCGCGATCGCTTCATTTCGGTGGGATCAACGTCGCGATCGGCTGGATCGACGTCAAAGGCCGGCCCGACCTCGAAGCGCTCCTCGATGGGCTGCCGCGGATCCCTCCGCGCCGCGTCCTCGTCGGCGGCGCCGCGTTCGAAGAATTCGACCTCGAAGCGGCGCTCGCGGCGCATCCTTCGGCGCTCGTTCTGGACGAGCTCGCGCACACCAACTTGCCGGGGAGCCGGAACCCGAAACGCTGGCAGGACGCGCTCGCATTGCGCGAGGCGGGGATCAGCGTCAGCGGCGCGCTGAACGTTCAGCACGTCGAGACCGTCGCGCCGGTTGCCGAACGCGCGATCGGCTTTCCGATTCGCGAGATCGTCCCGCTGTCGTTCTTGAAAGAAGCCGATCAGGTCATCGCGCTCGATGCGCCGCCGGACTTGATCGAGGCGCGGATCCGCTCGGGCGCGGTCGTACCGCGCGACGACATCGATCGCGCGCTTGCCGGGAGCTTCAGGCCGCAGACGCTGCAAATCTTGCGCGAGCTCATGTTGCGCACGCTCGACGAGCTGATCGATC
>JAFAMS010000400.1 GCA_019233165.1 Vulcanimicrobiota bacterium
GAGCTCGCGCTCGTGGCGGTCGATCTCCAGCCAGTCTTCCCACAAGCAAACGCGGACGCCGCGCTCGGCGAGCAGGCCGTCGACCGCCGCCTCCGCACCTTGGGGTGCTCGCGGGAGCGCAGGAAGATCCTCGAGGATCGCGCGCGCCGTTTCGGCGGAGTCGGCCTTATTCGTTCCGATGACACCCGAAGGTCCGCGCTTGATCCAACCGGTCACGTACTGCCCCGCGAGCCGGTTCCCGTTTTCGTCGACGATTCGTCCGGCTTGGTTTGCGATGACGTGCGCGCGCCGATCGAACGGCAAGCCCGGGAGCGGTATCCCGCGATAACCGACCGCACGAAATACCATCTGCACGGAGATCGTCTCGCGCACGCCGGTGCCGACGGCGTTCTCGCGCTCGTCGAGACGGTTGCGCTCGAGCACGAGCGCTTCGACGCGTTCGCGCCCCTCGATTGCGACGGGTGAGGCGAGGAATTTTAGATGGATTCGCCGCGGTCTTCCCTCGGGTGCGCGCGCCGCCCAGCCACGCATCACCTCGAGATTGCGCCCAAGCGCCGCTTTCGCCGCTACCTGCGCCGCGCTCGCATCGTCGAGCTCGAGATCCCGCGGATCGACGATGACGTCTGCGTTCGGCAGCTCTCCGAGCTCGCGAAGCTCGGGCGTCGTGAACTTGGCCTGCGCCGGGCCACGGCGGCCGATCAAATAGACGTCGCGCACGCGGCTCGCGGCAAGAACGTCGAGCACAGGGTGCGGGATATCGGTCTTGCGGAGCTCGTCGACGTGTTTTGCCAAAATGCGGGTCACGTCGATCGCGACGTTCCCGACGCCGATCACGGCGACGGCTTGTGCATCGAGCGCAATCTCACGATCGTTTTGATCCGGATGGCCGCTGTACCACGCGACGAATTCCGTCGAAGAGAGGTTGCCGGGAAGCTCTTCACCGGGGACTCCGAGCGCGCGGTCGACGGCGGCTCCCACGGCATATGCGGTAACGTCGTAATGACGCTGCACGTCTTCCAGATTCAAATCGACGCCGAACGCGACGTTTCCCAAGAAACGGACGCGTTTGTCCTCGAAGGTCTTCACGAAGGTGTTGATCACCGTCTTGATCTTGGCGTGATCGGGAGCGACGCCGTAGCGCACCAGCCCGTACGGCGCGGGCAACCGGTCGATGATGTCGATCGAGAGCGGCTCGGCGTAGCCTTTGAGGAGCGCCTCGGCGAGAAAGAGGCCGGAGGGCCCCGCTCCGAAAATCGCGACCCGCAGCGGCCTTTCCGCCGCGTTTGAATCCTGCATGGCGGGCGTCTTTGCCCCCGGAGCCACGTAAGCCCGCCTACCGAACCGCAACCGCTCGCCGTGCGATAGTAGGAGACGAGATGAAACGATTGGTCCTCAAGAACGTCCTACTCGCGGGGTTCGCAATCGTTGCGATGACCGCTGCCGCCTTCCCCGATCCGCCGCCGGAGAGCGGAGCCGGTGCCACGCACCCGGGCTTGGAAAAAGTCGTGCTGGCGGGAGGCTGCTTTTGGGGGATCGAGGCGGTCTTCGAATCGCTGCGCGGCGTCACGCGCGCCGTCTCGGGTTATTCCGGCGGGAACAAAGCGACGGCCCACTACGAGATGGTGAGCACGGGGATGACCGGGCACGCCGAATCGGTCGAGGTCACGTACGATCCGAGCAAGATCTCGTTCGGCGAGCTCTTGAAAGTTTTCTTTTCCGTCGCACACGACCCCACGCAGCTCAACCGGCAAGGCCCGGACGAAGGGACGCAGTACCGCTCGGTCATCTTCTACGCAACTCCGGAGCAGAAGCGAACCGCCGAGGACTACATTCGCAAGCTCACGACGGAAAAGACGTTCCGCGCGCCGATCGTCACGCAAGTCGTTCCGCTAGTCGCGTTCTATCCGGCCGAAAGCTACCATCAGCATTTCGCCGCGCGGAACCCGAACGATCCGTACATCGTCTACAACGACAAGCCGAAGCTCGATGCGCTGCACGCGCAGTACCCCCAGCTGATCAAACCGGGTTCTTAGCGATGTGAGGCCGCGGGCGGCGGCGCGATCGTCCTCGTCGCCGGCGGCGGCGCGACGCGAACCGGCGGCGGCGCGGCGGCCGCTCGCGGTTGCGGCGCGTCGAAATGAACCGGCGGGAGCGGCGGCGGCGGTCTTTGGGCGCCGGCTTGCGGGAAACGGAGCGTCGTCGAACCGAGCGGCGCATTCGGATGCGCGTTCCGATAGACTTGGCGCAGCTTCGCGTAGTTCGTGAAATTGTTGGTGACGACCGACGGAGCGCCGGCACGCGCGCGCCAGCCCCACCATTGCTGCACCGGCTCGTTCGGGGCGAGCGGAACCCAGCTCACGTTTCGGGACCATGGCGACCATCCGTACGAACCGACTCCCGCACCGAAAAAACCGACGAGCGCCGGCGCCCACGGCGAGTATAGGCCGGGCGCCCACAGCCATCCGAGCGCGGTGTCGTAGAACCACCGGCCGTAATGGTACGGCGCCCAACCCCACGGCTCGCCGCCGATCCACGTCCACCCGTATGCGTTCGTCCAGCCCCACGTGCCGTTCGTGTACGGCGCCCAGCCGGACGAGACGTACGGCGACCACACTTGACCGTAACCGGGATACCCGAGCCAACGGCCGTTCGAGCTCAGATCGTCGCCGGCGATCGCGGTGTTGAGATAGTTCGCGCTGAGCGCCTCGCGAATGCCGCGGTCGCGCCCGTCCGACCAGCGATCGAAATCGTCGGGCGCGGCGGCGACGTCGTACGATGCGACCGACGGGGACGACCCGCTCGGTAATGCGCGCAGCGCTTTCCCCGGCAAGATCGTAAGCTCGCCGCCGCCCGGCGTCGGAATCGCACCGCGTCCGGCGCGGACCGTGACGAGCGTCGAGCCGTCGCTCGCGACGGCGATGCGGTAGATCCCCGCGATCTGGCCGCCGGCCGAGAGCGCCGGCGTCGCGACCCGAAGGTCGGTCTCCGAATCGCTCCACAGCCGTAACTCTACCGTGCCTAGTGCGAGCCGGACGATCCGGCGTCCCGGATCGAGACTCTCGATCGTGAGCCGGGTGTGCTCGCCGACGCGAAGCATCGTGAGCGCGTCGAACTGGATCTCGGCGCGCGAGTACGCTGCGGTCGAGAATTCGTCGCCGTCGGCCAGCGGCGCGTTGACTTGGGCGGAAGCGCTTCCTTCGACGGCAGCGACCCGGGCGACGCGAGGATCTTCTTGCGCGGCGAGCGAGACGCGCGGCAGCGATGCCGCCAGAGCGACGGCCGCGAGAAACGTCGCGATCGACCTCATCCGCATCATGCTCTTTCTCTTTAGATAATACCTGAGAACGGCTGGGCTCCTGCTGGGAAAAGGGCTGCGCGCATCCCGCGAGGGATGAGCGCCGCGTGGGGACCAACGGCGCGAGCGACTGGCGCGAGCAAATCTATGAGGTGTTCCAAAGCAACGGGGTCCGCCACGTAGCCCACGTCCCCGACGGCGGTCACGCCCGCTTGATCGAGCGTTGCGAAGCCGACCCCGCGATGACGACGGTTAGCCTAACCAGCGAGGAAGAGGGCGTAGGAATGCTCGTGGGCTCATGGCTCGGCGGCGTGCGCGGAGCCCTGCTCATCCAGTCGAGCGGAGTCGGCAATTGCATCAACGCACTCGGCGTCGTCAAGCACGGAAAGTTCCCGCTGCTCGCGATCGTCTCGATGCGCGGTCAATGGGGCGAAGGGATGCCGTGGCAGATCCCGATGGGCCAAGCGGTGCGGCCCGTCCTCGAGGCAATGGGCGTCATCGTTTACGACGTCGAGCGCGCCGCCGACGTTCGCGAAACCGTCGAGGCTGCCGCATCGCTCGCGTTCGACAGCTCGGTCGCCGTCGCGGTTCTGCTCGGGCAGCGCCTGATCGGAACCAAGAAGTTCGCGGTCGCATGACGATCGCATCGCGGACCGCGATCTCGCTCGAACGCCGCGCGGTCGTGCGTCGGATTCTCGACGGACGCGAAGATGGAACGATCGTCGTCGCGGGTCTCGGGAGTCCGTGCTGGGACCTCGCTTCCGCCGGCGATCATCCGTTGAACTTTTACTTGAACGGCGGGATGGGGAGCGCCGCCGCGATCGGACTCGGTCTCGCGCTCGCCCAAAGCGCGCATCGCGTCGTCGTCGTCACGGGTGACGGCGAGCTACTCATGGCGCTCGGGATGCTTGCGACGATCGGCGTCGCGGCGCCGAAAAATCTGGCGATCGTGGTCCTCGACAACGAGCGTTACCTCGAGACCGGCGGTCAGCCGACCCACACGGGCCGCGGCGTCGATCTTGCCGCCGTCGCCTTGGCCTGCGGGATCGTCGAGGCGCGAACGATCTACTCGCAGGCGGAGCTGGACGCCGAAGTCCCCAGGATCCGTTCGGCGAATGGACCGGTCGTTTCGGTGGTAAAGATCACCGCCGAGCGGCCGCCGCTCGTCCTGCCGCCGCTGGAAGCGACGTACACCAAGCATCGTATTCGCAAGCGTCTGACCGGAAAGCCGTAGGCTCGGCGAGGAGGTTGCCGCGTGATCATCGACCACGACGTCGTCGTCCTTGGTGCGGGTTTGGCGGGGATGCGCGCGGCGCTCGAGGCCGCGCGAAACGGCGCGGACGCGGCGATCGTCACGAAGGTCCATCCGCTGCGCAGTCACTCCAACGCCGCGCAAGGCGGGATCAATGCGGCGCTCGGCGAGGGCGATACGTGGGAATCGCACGCCTTCGACACGATCAAAGGGAGCGATTAC
>JAFAMS010000447.1 GCA_019233165.1 Vulcanimicrobiota bacterium
TTGAGCGATACAAAGCAGCCGCTCTCCGCACACTTGCGGAGTCGAAACGAGGTCGCGGAGATCTTGCGCGCGTCGGGAATTCCAACAATCGAATTTCGCGCCTCGATTGTCATCGGCTCCGGCAGTCTCTCGTTCGAGATCATGAGAGCCCTGGTCCAGCGTTTACCCATCATGATCTGCCCGCGCTGGGTGGCGGTAAGGGCTCAGCCGATCGCGATCGAGGATGTCATCGCCTACCTCATTGGGGCGCTGAAGTTGCCCGGCGAGGCCCGAGCGACGTATGAGATCGGCGGCGCCGATCAGGTAAGTTACGGCGATATCATGCGGGAGTATGCGCGCCAGTGCGGTCTGCGTCGATGGATGATTTCCGTGCCCGTCCTAACGCCGCGCCTCTCGAGCCTTTGGCTCGGCCTCGTGACTCCCGTGTATGCGCGCATCGGGCGCCGGCTCATCGACAGCCTGCGCAATCCGACCCTCGTACGCGACGCTTCGGCGCGCACCACGTTCGAGATCCGGCCCCGGGGACTCACGGAAGCGATTTCACGAGCATTGGTCAACGAGGATCGTGCCTTCGCACAGACACGCTGGTCCGATGCACTCTCGTCAACCGGGAAAGGGACAACGTGGGCAGACGTCCGCCTCGGGACCCGGATCGTCGATTCCCGCGCGGTCGACGTTCACGCGCCCCCGGCCGCCGCGTTCACTCCGAGCCGTCGCCTCGGCGGTATGACGGGGTGGTACTTCGCAGACTTCCTGTGGGCGCTGCGTGGTGCCTTGGACCGCTTGCTAGGCGGCGTCGGGCTGAGGCGCGGACGTCGCGACCCGGACAACCTGCAAGCGGGCGACGCGCTCGACTTCTGGCGGGTGGAGAAGTTCGAGCCTGACCGCACCTTGCAGCTTGCGGCGGAGATGAAGTTGCCTGGGCGTGCCTGGCTTCAGTTCGAGGTTGAACCTAAGCCGGGAGGATCTGTCATCCGGCAGACGGCGATCTTCGACCCGGCCGGCCTTGCGGGGATTATCTACTGGTGGGCGCTCTATCCGGCCCACATTTGGATATTCGCCGGGATGCTTCGTGGCATCGCGGCCCGCGCAGAAAACCCAATCGCGTCCAATCGCCGCCTAGTCTAAGAAGATCGCTCCCGCGCCCGTCATCACCGCGGATCCTCCGACCTTAACCGCGACCCCGTCTGCCGTCGGCTCGAGCCGCACGTGCAAGACGCTCGGTCGCCCCATCGCCACCCCCTGCTCGTTCGTGAATCGAACGCCGGCGCCGTCGGCTGGCAGCAGTCCGTGCTGCATCATGTAACCTGCAAGCGGTCCCATGGCGCCGCCCGTCGCCGGGTCCTCCCTGATCCCCGTTTGCGGCGCGAACATGCGGGAGTAAGTGTCGAGGCGCGTCGGCGAGTCCGGCTCCTTCCGGGCGAACACGAACGTGCCGACCGAACCGGCGCTGCCGAGCGCGCCGGCGAGGTATTGCTGCCGCAGCACCGCGCGATCGACGGCCTCCATCGAGTTGACGCAGATGAACAGCAGCGGGCTGCCCGCGGACACGAACTGTGGTGAGCCGGCAATCTCGTTCTCCGCGAGGCCCAATAATCGAGCGCAAAGCGCCGGATCGAGCGTCTCGTAAAACGCGAGTTCCGGGGTTGTGAGCCAAAAGCGCCGGTCTCCCGCCTCGTCGTGGTCGCACTCAATGGGCACGAGGCCGACGTTCTCCTCGATCGCGAACGCGTCGGCCGGCGACTCGCGAAGCGCGACGACATAGGCAACCCCGATCGTCGGATGTCCCGCGAAATCGAGCTCTCGTCGCGGCGTGAAGATTCTTGCCTTCACGGTTGCGCTGGTGAGCGTCGGCTGGACGAGGAACACCGTCTCCGACAGGTTGAGCTCACCCGCGATGCGCTGCATTTCCGCTTCCGACATACCGATCCCCGAGGGGAACACGGCCAGCGGGTTCCCCTGGAAACGCGTCTTCGTAAACACGTCGAGCAGGTCGTAGCGATAGCGCCGAGTCACCGTTCCGGGGTGGCGGCGAGCGTCGTCGCCGCGATAACGGCGGCCGCCATTGCGAGCCGGTGATCGTTGTTCCACGGCGGCCCGACCGCCTTGCGCACGTCGGAATTGTACGCCTCGAGATCCTCGACACGTAGCGCCCGCTGCGCGGCAGCGAACACGTTCTTCGCGTCATACCAATGAACGAGCCAGCCGCGAGCGCTGGCGGCGCAGGCCAATGCCTTTCGGTACATCACCCAGTCCGCGACGTTTCGGGCGCGATAGTCCCTGATTCGTTCCGGTATCGTCGCCGGGAGTTCGG
>JAFAMS010000540.1 GCA_019233165.1 Vulcanimicrobiota bacterium
ACGGCTTCGCAAGCTCGTTGCTGCGGCTCGCCGACGCCACCGAACGCTTCGAACGAAAGGAACAACCGACCATGCAAGCCACGACCGAAATGCCGATCCGCACCATGTCCGTCGAACAAGAGATCACGATGACGGCGCCCGTCGGGCGCGTCTTCCGCGCGTTCACCGAAGAGCTCGATCGCTGGTGGAGTCCGCGGTTGTACGAAGACCCCTCGAAGGTAACGCTCGAGGCGAAGGTCGGCGGCGCGCTCTACGAAGAGCAAGACGGCAAGACGGCGCTGTGGGCGATCGTCCGATGCCTCGAGCCGAACGCGAAGCTCGTCCTCGACGGACCACTCGGGATCAGCACGCCGGTCGCCGGCGTTACGACCTTCGACTTCGCGGAGAACGCGGGAAAGACGACCGTCAAGCTCTCGCATCGCGCGATCGGCGAGATCACCGAAGAGCAGATCGCCGGCTACGGCCGCGGCTGGACGCAGCTGATCCAAAAGGATCTGCCGAATTGGGTCGAGCGCAATCAGCCGCATTCCGGCTACGAGATGCGTCGCAACTAGGAGGACGGTAATGGCCACAACCGCGACGTACGACGTCAACAACCACGAGGTCGTCGCGCACGACGAGTGGATCGCGGCGCGCAGAGCGCTGATGGCGAAGGAAAAAGAGCTCACGCGACTGCGCGACGAGCTCTCAAAGGCACGCCGCGACCTTCCGTGGGAGCGCGTCGAGAAGAACTACGTCTTCGACTCACCGCAAGGAAAGGTCGCGCTCGCCGACGCCTTCGACGGACAGAGCCAACTGGTCGTCTACCACTTCATGTACGCGCCCGAGTGGGACGAGGGCTGCAAGAGCTGCTCCTTCTGGGCGGAGAACTTCGAACGCAACGTCGTCCACTTGAGGGCCCACGACGTCGCGCTCGTCGCGGTCTCGCGGGCACCGGTCGCGACGCTCGAGGCGTATAAGAAGCGGATGGGCTGGACGTTCCGATGGCTTTCGTCCGGCGAGAACGACTTCAACTACGACTACGGGGTCTCGTTTCGACCCGAGCGCTCGCGCGCGGCAGAGTACAACTACGCACCGATCGAGCTCGACGAAGACGACACCGACCTCCCCGGGATCAGCGTCTTCTATAAGGCCGACAACGGTACGATCTACCACACGTACTCGACATACGGTCGAGGGATCGACCTCATGAACGCCGCATACAACTACATCGATCTCACGCCGAAAGGCCGCCTCGATTACGGGCGGCCCATGTGGTGGCTCAAGCGGAGAGACGAGTACTAGCTTAGCTCGTTCTCGTTGCTTTGAAGGTGAGGTTGGAGAACGGCGTCGTTCCCCAGCTGTCGCCGACGATCGAACCGCTCCGATCGATGCGTCCTCGCACCGTCGTTCCACCGAGATCGAGCCACAGCGCGCCGTCGGTCTCGACTCCGCCGGTAACTTGGAACGGGTTCCCGTCGAGCGGGAGGTACGTTCCCTGCACGATCCCACTCGGATAGAACGTCAGCCGCATCGTCCCCGCGAGATACGCACCGACGATCGGTCGAATATCGGAGCCTTCGAGGTCGGCGTTGTACGTGACCGTCACCGGCTGCGCGGGCCGGTAGTTCACAACGGCAGCCGTCGCCGGGGCGACGAGCGCCGCGCAAAGCAAACCGGCGATTGCCAATGTCTTCAAGTTCTTCATGCAATGCAAAACACGAGAAGCTTTGCGAAAGCTTCTCGCGTTCGTGAGAAAACGATGAGTATTAGCGCCGCGTTGATCGAGGAGCGACTCTTTGATCGGGTCGATCTGGTAGTAGCTCCAGGGGCACCGGGACGTCATAAAAAGGCGGCGTATCGGCGGGGAAGAGTCTTCGCGCGACCTCGTTTGCGAGCGCCGCGACGGGATTGCCGAAGCACCCGCGCCGCCTCGCGCTTGCCGGCTCCTTTGTCGGGGAAAAACATGATCCCGAACTGGCAGACAACTGCATCGAAGCTCTCGTCCGGTTCCGGCCGCCGTTTCCAACACGCGCTTGGGTTCGCAGGCGGCGACCCGGCGCGCGATGTCGTCGGCATAGTCGA
>JAFAMS010000058.1 GCA_019233165.1 Vulcanimicrobiota bacterium
GCCTAGCGAATGGGCGGGGCCATGAGGCTTGTAACGCGCGCCGACCTTGACGGCTTAACGTGTGCCATCCTGCTCTCGGAGGTCGAGAAGATCGAGGACGTCGACTTCGCGCACCCCAAAGACGTTCAAGACGGCAAGACCGATCTGACGAAAAACGACATCCTCGCGAACCTTCCGTTCGACGAGCGCGCCGGTTTGTGGTTCGATCACCACATCAGCCAGGCGGACGCATCCTGGAACGATTTCGCGGGCGCATACGACGTCGCGCCGAGCGCGGCGAGAGTGATCGCCAACCACTATAAGTCGCCGCAGTTCGACCGCTTCAAAGAACTCCTCGAAGCGACCGACAAGATGGACGCGGCGGAGCTCACGCCAGACGACATTACGGCTCCCAAAGGCTGGATTCTGATCGGCTACACGCTCGATCCGCGAACCGGCCTCTCGGAGTTCCGCCCGTACTTCAAGCACGTAATGGAGCTCGCCAAGCACAAGAATGCCGACGAGATCCTGCGGGACTCGCAAGTCCACGACCGCGTCGAGAAGCTCAAGAGCGAAGAGAAGGCGTTCGTCGAATCGCTCAAGGCAAATTCGCGCGCGGACGGGAACGTCGTGATCACGGACTTCCGCGGGAAAGAAAATCTCCCGCACGGGAATCGCTTTCTGATCTACACGCTCTTTCCGAAGCAGAACGTCTCGGTGCGCGTCGCCGACGGCTTCAACAAGAAATTCGTCAGCATTCAGGTCGGACACAGCATCCTGAATCGGAATTGCAAGACGAACATCGGCGAGCTGCTCATCGAGCACGGCGGCGGCGGCCACTTCGGCGCGGGGACCTGTCAACCGTCGTCCGAAGAGGCCGACGATGTCCTCGCAGAGATCGTCAGAGTCCTCAAAGACAACGGGTAACTTCCTCTCCCTGGACGGGAGGGTCAGCATCGTGACCGGCGCGAGTCGCGGAATCGGAGCCGCGACGGCGCTCGAGCTCGCGAAGCTCGGCTCTGCCGTCGCGCTCCTCGACGTCGACGAAGCGGACGCCGCCAAAACGGCTAACCGCGTCGCGGCCGAATCCGGCGTCGCGACGCGCGCGTACAGAGCCGACGTCACCGACCGCGCGACGCTGCGCGCGACGATCGATCGGGTCGCGGCCGATTTCGGCGGGGTCGACCATCTCGTCAACAACGCAGGCGTGCAGTTCGTCAACCCGCTCGAAACGTTTCCGGACGATAAGTGGGATTTCGTCACCGGAATCGATCTCACGGGCGTTTTCAATGCGACGAAAGCCGCGTGGCCGCATCTCAAGGCGCGCGGGCGCGGACGGATCGTGAACCTGGCCAGCGTTCAAGGGCTGATCGCAACCGAATACAAGCCGGCGTACGTCTCGGCGAAGCACGGCGTGATCGGATTGACGCGCGCGACCGCGCTCGAGGGTGCGCCGCTCGGGATCACGGCGAACGCCGTCTGCCCGGGCGCGGTCTTGACGGATTTGGTGAAGGGGCAGGCGCCCGACTTAATCCGTTCTTATGGTCCCGGGGTCTCCGAGGACGAAGCGCTCAAACGCGCGTTCCTGGGGAATATGCCGACGCAACGGTTCATCGAGCCGATCGAGGTCGCGCAGCTGATCGCGTACTTGTGCAGCGACGCCGCACGTTCGATCACCGGGGCCGCAATCGCGATCGACGGCGGGTGGACCGCGCATTGACAAAGCGCGATCCGATTTGTTAGCGTAGAGCGAACCTCACTCACACCGCTAGAAAGGAGCACGATGTCGATCCTCGTTTTCAACAACCCGATGAATCTCGTCGGCACGTACCACCTCTCGCGGGTGCTTCCTTCGGCTACCTCGGCGTAACAGAGCGCCGGTAACCGTCAAGTGAGCCTCCGCAAAACGCCGGAGGCTTTTTAAATTCCGCTCTAGCCTTCGGCGGCACAACCCTGTGATTCCAGTCGAAAGGCATGGAGATGGATTTCTATTCTCACAACCTGCCCGCGCAGTTCGTCGAACGCCGCGAAGCGCTGTACGCGCAAGCGCGTCACGCCCGGTTGTTGCGCGAGCTCCGCGGGCCGAAGCCAAAACGAACGCGCGCGCAGGCGGCGAAGGCCGCACTGGGACGGGCCCTCATCCGCTGGGGCGCCCGGCTCACCGCTACCGATGCCGAGGCACGCGTTTGATCCCTGACCCCACGCAAGTGCACCCTCTCCCCGCCCATCCGCGGGTCGTGTTTCTGCGCAACTGCGTCCGCTCGTCGCGGATCGTCGTCGGTGACTTCACGTACTACGACGATCCGCGCGAGGCGGAGCGGTTCGAGGAGAACAACGTTCTCTACCACTACGGCCCCGAGCGGCTCGTGATCGGGAAGTTCTGTGCGCTCGCGCAGGGCGTTCGCTTCCTCATGAACGGCGCGAACCATCGGATGAGTGGGATCTCGACGTATCCGTTCCCGATCTTCGGCGGCGTCTGGGCGAAGCACATGGACCTCGTCGACGATCTTCCCTCGCGCGGCGACACAATCGTCGGCAACGACGTCTAGCTCGGCTTCGAGTCGCTCGTGATGCCGGGGGTGCGGATCGGCGACGGCGCGATCGTCGCAGCCCGTGCGGTCGTGGCCGGTGAGGTCCGCCCGTACGCCGTGGTCGCGGGAAATCCGGCGCGCGAGCTCCGGCGCCGCTTCGACGATGCGACGGTCGAGCGTTTACTTTCGATCGCATGGTGGAATTGGCCGGTAGAGAAGATCGCGCGCTACGCGCGCGAGCTGATGCGCGCCGACGTCGGGGCGCTGGAGCGGGCTCGCTAGGAGCCCTTGCATCCGGCCTGGCTTTGTGATACAAAGCCAGGTGTGAACCGTCAGCAAGCCGCCGCCGACCTTGCCGAAGTCCGGCGCCGGCTCGCGGGCGTCCAACGCTTCGCCGGTTTCTCCGGGGTCGCTGCGGTCGGCAGCGGCTTTATCGGCTTGTGCGCGGGGGCAGTCCAAGGGATCGTCGCACCGCACCCGCACGGCGAAGCCGCGTTACACGCGTACCTGACGATTTGGCTCTCGACGCTTGCCGTCGCGCTCGCGCTCAACTACGGCGCGGTCGCGATGTGGCTCGCAAGAAATCATGGACGCCACGCGCTCGAGCAGAGCCGGATCGCCGCCATTGCAATTCTGCCGTCGATCCTCTTCGGCGGCGCCCTGACCGTTGCGCTCGTCGACGCCGGGATGTGGCGGCTTCTCCCCGGCGTCTGGTACGGCGCGTACGCGGTCGGGCTGTTCGCGAGCCGGACGCTCGTCCCCGGGAGCGTCGTAACGGTTGCGGGCGCGTTCGGCGTCGGCGCGATCGCATTGCTGCTGCCGTTCTCGGCGTTTTCGCTCGCCTGGTGGGTGATGCCGGTCGGATTCGGGTTCGCCCAGATCGCGATCGGCGTTTGCCTCGCGCGCGACCGCGCGGAGGCGTGGCTGTGAACGCGCGCTTCTCGTACGCAGGTCTCGAACGAATCTTTCACGAGCGCGGACGGCTCGCGGTCTGCCCCTGCCTCGTCGCGAATCCGGCCGGGCTCTCGTTCGCCGATCTCCAAGACGCGTGCGGCCTCACAGACGGGAATCTGAACCGCCATCTCCACGCGCTGCGCGAGCTCGACGTGGTCGACTCGAAGCGGATGCGCGGCTCCAGCGGACGCCCCCAGACGGTCTATCGGATCACGCGCAGCGGTCGCGCGCGATTCCTCGCCTACGTCGACGAGCTCGAATCGCTCGTCAACGACGTCCATGAGCGCGCCGCTGCGACGCTCGGAAAGCTCTCGCCGACATGATTGCCACCCACGTCGTCCCACGCCACGTCGCGATCATCATGGACGGGAACCGCCGCTGGGCCAAAGCGCACGGCTTGCCGCTCTCGGACGGCCATCGTCAGGGCGTCGAGGCGCTTCGGCGCACGGTCGAAGCGGCCGCGAGGCTAGGCGTCGAGGTGCTGACCGTCTTCGCGTTCTCAGAAGAAAACTGGTCGCGGCCGGTCGAGCAGACGCGCGCAATCATGGAGCTCTGCTGCTCGGCTGCGCTCGGACAGATGAACGACCTCGTCCGCGACGGCGTGCGCGTGCGGCTCTGCGGACGGCTCGCGGCGCTCCCGAGCCCGACGCGCGAAGCGCTGGACCGTTTGTGCGCTTCGACCGCGAAGAACTCGCGGATCACGCTCAACTTGGCGATCGACTACGGCGGCCGCCGCGAGATCGCCGACGCGGTTCGCGCGCTGGCACGCGAAGTCGAACGCGGAAGGCTCAGCGCGAGCGCGATCGACGACGACACGATCGCGACGCGACTCTACACGGCCGGGCTCCCCGATCCGGATCTCGTGATCCGCACCGGCGGCGAGCGGCGGATCTCGAATTTCTTGCTCTACCAATCGGCGTACGCGGAATTCTCGTGGACGGAGACGCTTTGGCCGGATTTCGGCGACGAAGATCTCGCGGCCGCGATCGACGACTTCGCGCGACGTCAGAGGCGCTACGGAACCTAGCGTCCTCGTGGTCGGGGCGGGCCCGACCGGACTCACCCTCGCAGTCCAACTGGCACGCTACGGTGTGCCGGTCCGCATCATCGACGCGCAGCCGGCGCCCTCAACCTTTTCGAAGGCGCTCGGCGTGCAAGCCCGGACGCTCGAGCTGTTCGAGCGAATTGGGATCGCCGAGCAAGTCATCGCAAGCGGCATCCAGTATCGCGAAGTCTTCGTTCACAGCAGCCGCAAGCTCATCGTCCACGAGTCGCTCGTGGGGATTCGCAGCAAGTACAACTACGTCTTGGCGATCCCGCAATGGCAGACCGAGGCGATCCTCACCGAGCGCCTGCGGGCGCTCGGTGTCGAAGTCGAGCGCGGGACGCAGCTCGTCCACCTCGAGCACGACGCAGCCTCGGTCCGAGTCCATCTGCGCGGGCGCGAAGGCGAGACGGATCGCGAGTATCCGTACGTCGTCGGATGCGACGGCGCGCACAGCACGGTACGGCACTTCGCGGAACTGAAGTTCACCGGCGAGACGCTCACCGAGCAGTGGGCGCTCGCCGACGTGCGGCTCGACGCCGAGCTGCCGCGCGATGCGGTCTCGGTCTTTCTCTCGCCCGGGAACATGGCTGGGGTCTTTCCGCTGCCGCAAGAGATAACGCGGATCATCATCGGACGGCCGTCGGGGGGATACGGAGAGTCGCCGCCGATCGACGACTTTCGCTCGTCGCTGTACTTGGCCGGCGCCGAAATTCGCTCGATCTCAGAAGTCTTGTGGACCGCGCAATTCACGGTCAATCAGCGCCGAGTGCAGCACATGCAGAAAGGCCGCTTGTTCTTGGCCGGCGACGCGAGTCACATCCACTCCCCCGTCGGCGCGCAGGGGATGAACACCGGTATTCAAGACGTCGAGAACCTCGCGTGGAAGCTCGCGCTGGCGTTGCATCACCCGGAGCCGAAAGCGCTGCTCGATTCGTACGGGATCGAGCGCGAGCAAGTCGCGGCCACGCTCGTCCGCGCGACCGGCGCGTTCACGAAGCTCGTCGCAAATCCGAATCCGGCGGTTCGGGCGGTGCGCGATCGCGTCGCAGCGATCGCAAGTGCGATTCCGATGGCGCAAGACCGCTTTCGCGATGCGGTATCGGAGCTCGGGATCATCTATGCAAGAAGCCCGATTGTCGCGTACGGGTCGCGCACGCCCGACCCCAAGCCCGGCGCGCACGCGCCCGACGGCAGTTTCGCGCGCGCCGGCGACGGAACGCGAACGAGCGTCTACGAGCTGATCGCCGGCCTGCATTTCGTGCTGCTCGTCTTCACCTACCGGCGCGATCAATTCGAACACGAGCTGCTCGTGGCGATGGGCAAATACAACGAGATCGTCGACACCTACGTCGTCGCGCGCGACGCCTCGATCGCCGGCGCGCATCTCCTCGATCCGCCGGGCGCCGTCTTCAAAGCCTACGGCGCCGACGGCGAGCCGCAATACGTCCTGATTCGACCCGACGGCTACGTCGCGGCCCGCGGCGCGGTGCGTGACTACGGGTCGATCGTTACGCTGCTGAAAAAGATTAGCGCTGTGGTAGTATAGCTGCGATGCCGTTCTACGTTCGTGCCGGCGAGGTTCCGGAGCAGCGCCACACCCAATTCCGCGGAGGGAGCGGAGCGTTGCATCCCGAGGAGCTGATCTCGACCAAGGGATTCGAGAGCGTGTACTCGCTCGCGTATCACCTGCGGCCGCCGACCGCGACGCTCGACGTTCGCGCGTGGGAGCGGCCGTTCGTGCGGTTCGTGCCGAACGATCCGCTCAAGAACCGGCATTACTTCACCGCGCGCGAGAAGACCGAAGGCGACGCCGTCGAGGGCCGCGTCCCGCTCGTAGGCAACAACGACATTTTGATCTCGACCGCCAACGCGACGCGGCCGATGACGTACTTCTTCCGCAATGCCGGCGGCGACGAACTCCTCTTCGTGCAATCGGGCGAAGGGATTCTGGAGTCGGCGCTCGGCGAGATCGCATACCGGCCGCACGACTACCTTATCGTTCCGTGCGGGATGGCGTACCGGCTGCAGCCGCGGACGCCGACGCATCTATTCGTCGCCGAGTGCGCCGGGCAGATCGAGATCCCGCCCAAGTTCCGCAACCCCTACGGGCAGCTCAAAGAACACGCGCCGTACTACGAGCGCGATTTTCGCGCGCCCGCGCTCAAAGAGCCGCACGACGAGGAAGGCGAGTTCGAAGTCCGCGTCTCGGCGCGCGGCCGCAATGCGATCCACGTCATGCAGTTTCATCCCTTCGACGTCGTCGGCTGGGACGGGTATTGCTATCCGTACGCGTTCAACGCCGACGATTACGCGCCGATCACCGGGAAGCTGCATCAGCCGCCTTCGTCGCACGAGATCTTCGAATCCGAAGGCGCGGCGTTCATCCTGTTCGCGCCGCGGCTTTTCGACTATCACCCCAAAGCCGTTCCCGCGCCGTACAATCACGCGAGCGTCGACTGCGACGAGATCATCTACTACGCGAGTGGAAACTTCATGAGCCGGCGGGGGATCGAAGAGCGCTCCGTCACCTTGCACGCGGCGGGCGCGATCCACGGGCCGCAGCCCGGCGCCGTCGAGGCGTCGCTGGGGAAGACCGCGACCGACGAGCTCGCCGTCGCGATCGATTGCTTCCGGCCGTTGATGATCGCCGAGCCGGCGCTCAAGATCGAGGACGCCGGCTACTACCGTTCCTGGGCGCTAACGAGGTAGCGGCGTCGTCTCCACCTGTGGTGCCGGCGCAGGGTACTGCTGCGACGGGTACGGCTGCTGCTGCTGTTGCGGATGCGGCTGGACGAGGCGGACGTTCACCGTCGAGTTGGCGGGGATCGTCACGTCCTCGTGGTTGTTCTTCGCGATGATGTAGCCGCC
>JAFAMS010000266.1 GCA_019233165.1 Vulcanimicrobiota bacterium
GCGGCTTCGACGAAATCGCGTTCGCGCAGCGAGAGGATCTCCGCACGGACGAGCCGCGCGACGCCCATCCACGACAGCAGCCCGAGGATCAGCACGATGATCCCGACCGCGAACTTGTTGGTCAACGCTTCGACGGTGATGATCAGGAAGAAGCTCGGGAACGAAAACAGCGCGTCGACGATCCGCATCATCACCGCGTCGACGGCGCCGCCCGCGGTCGCCGAGATTGCGCCGTACAGCGTCCCGAACACGACCGCGACGATCATCGCGGTCACGCCGACCGCGATCGAGACGCGGCCGCCCGCGAGGGCGCGTGCGAGAACGTCCCGTCCGAGGAGATCGGTGCCGAGCGGATGGACGAGCGAGGGCGGCTGCGGGTAGCCCATCACCGCGTGGTCGATCGCGATCGGCGAATAGGGATCGAGAAACGGTCCGAAGATCGCCGCCAAAACGATCGTCGCGACGACGAGCGCTCCCGCGAGCGCCGGCCCTTGGCTTGCGAAACGCCGTAACGTCCCGCGCATCAGCTCACCCGGATCCGGGGGTCGGCGAGCCCGTACAACAGGTCGGCGATCAAGTTGCCGACGACGACGAGGACCGCGGTGAGGAGCGTGAGCGCCATGACCGTCGGATAGTCGCGTTGGAAGACCGCATTGAGCCCGAGATACCCCATCCCCGGGATCGAGAAGATGTACTCGATGAAGTAAGCGCCGCTGAAGAGTCCCGGGAGCGTCAACCCGAAGAGCGTGATCGTCGGCAAGAGCGCGTTGCGAAGCGCGTGGCGGACGATGACCGTTCGCTCCGAGAGCCCTTTGCTGCGCGCGGTTCGCAGGTAGAGCTCGCCCATCACGTTCAGCATCGCGCCGCGCTGATACCGGATCCATCCCGCGAGGCTCACCGTCGTGAGCGCAATGACCGGCAAGACCAAATGCCGCAGCCGGTCGAGCTGATCGCCCTCGCGTCCGACCGAGTTTGCGCCCGAGCTCGGAAACCAGTGGAAGTGCGCGGCGAAGACGTCGATCAGGATGATGCTGAGCCAGAAGACCGGCATTCCGTACGAGGCGAACGCCAAGACGGTCGTTGCGTAGTCGAAGGCCGTGTTGCGTCGGACGGCGGCGTACACGCCGATCGGGATCGCGATGATGACCGTCAGCACGAGCGCGAGGCTCAGCATCTCGAGCGTGACCGGCAGCTTCTCGAGAATCTTCGTCACGACCGGACGGCGGTCGACGTACGAGATCCCGAGGCTCCCGTGGAAGAGCAGGTTCGCGAGCCAGTAGCCGTACTGGACGTACCACGGCTTGTCGAGGCCGAGCGTGTGAATGAACTCCGCGCGCGCCGCCGGCGTCATTTGCCGCGCCTGCGCGCTGAAGATCTCGGAGGGCCCACCGGGCGCAAGACCCATCAGTGCGTACGAGATCAGGCTGATCAAGAAGAGCAGCGGAATCGCAGCGACGAGCCGGCGGACGACCAACGTCAGCATTCGCTCATCCGTTCAGCGTCCACGTCGTGACGTTGCGGAACAGGTAGATGCCCGGGAGCGCTCGGGCGAAGTCGAACCGGACGCGCGGCGCGATCGCGCAGCGATAGTAGGGCCACTCGTAGTACAGGATCGGAACGTCTTCGGCGACGATGCGCTGCATCGCGTCGTAGTACGGCCTGCGTTTCGCTTTGTCGACTGTGACGAGGCCGAGACGCAGCACGCGGTCCATCGCCGGGTTCTTGTAGTGCATCTGGTTGTTCCCGGCCGGCGGGAATTGGTCCGAGCCGAGCAGCGTCATCTGGTCGGGATCGGGAACCCCGCCCCAGCCGGAGAGCGCGAGCTCGTATTTCATCTCTTCCATGCGTTGCAGGAACGTCGCGTAGTCGATCGTCTGGATCGAGATCGCGATCCCGATGTCGCGCATGTCGGCTTGATACTCGGCGACGAAGTCTTGGTTCGCGCCGCCGTTTCCGGGGACGGTCAGCGTGTATGCGAGCCGCACGGCTCCGCGGACGCGAACGCCGTCCGGGCCCAGCTTGTAGCCCGAGGCATCGAGGATTGCGCGGGCGCGCGCCGGGTCGTACGGATAATCGCGGACTTTCGGCGTGTACCAATACCGCAAGCCCGCCGGCACGATGCTCGTCGCGAGCTGCGAGTCGCCGCGGGCCAGCCCGGTGGCGAGCGCTTTGCGGTCCCAGCCGTACATCATCGCGCGCCGGACCTCCAGGTCGTCCAGTCCCGGTTTCGTGAAATTGATGTAGATGAAGTCGATGAAAAGATCCGGGATGTGCAGCAGCCGCAGCTTCGCGCGGTCGCCGACGAACGTCGCGTAGCCGGAGGGACCGATCCCGTCGTCGACGTCGGCGGCGTTCTCTTCCATCGCTTCGATGCGAGCCTGGTCGTTCAGCACGATGCGAAAGACGAGTCGCTTGATCTTCGGCGCGCCGCCCCACCAATAGGGATTCGGCTCGAACGTGAGCTGCTCGTCGTGCCGCCATTCCTTGAGAACCCACGCGCCCGTCCCGACCGGATGCTCGCCGAAATTCGTTTGGCGAAGTTGATTGCGCGGGACGTTCCCGAGCAGGTGCTGGGGCAGGATCCAATTGCCGAGCCCTTCGCTGACGAAGAGCGCGTTCGGCGCGCTCAAGTCGAAGCGAACGGTGTTGGGGCCGTCGGCGCGGACCGACTTGATGTAATCAAACTGCCCGCGATACGGATAGCCCGCTTTCGGATCGAGGAGCGTTTGCCACGTCCACACGACGTCGGCCGAGCTGAACGGCGCGCCGTCCGACCAGCGGACGCCTTTGCGCAGCTCGACGGTCCAGTGCTTTCCGTCGGGCGTGCTCTTCCACGACGTCGCGAGCAGCGGGATGTCGGCAAAGTCGTCACCGGTTCCCACGAGCTGATCGAAGACCAAATTCTGGTAGAGAAACGCGTAGTAGTTCGAGCTGTAGATGGGATTGAGCGTCGAGGCGTCGCCGAGCTCGAGGACGACGAGCGTATGCGGGTCGCGCGCCGCCTGCGCGGGCGCGCAGCTCGCAAGCGCCGGAAGGCAAGCCGCCAGAACCAAGACCCTCCAACTCACGGCGCCGGAATCTCCCCCCTTGTGCTAGGATTGTGGGTGCCTCGACGAGGGTCGGGCTCCGCGCAACGAAAACCTGTGAACCCCGCCAGGGCCGGAAGGCAGCAACGGTAAGCAGGCCATCTCGTGTGCCGCGGACCACCTGGCCCTCGTCCTGGCTTTTCTATCGGTCTGGCTCCCATCGCTACCTCGCCTTCACTTGGGGATTTCAAACACGCAACCGTATTACGTGGCAGCTTCGGCTGCATTTCTCGGAGCGCTCCTCGCGCTCGGCGTCTATCATGCCGCGATTGTGACGCCCGCCTTGCGTGCGCTGCGGCGCACCT
>JAFAMS010000359.1 GCA_019233165.1 Vulcanimicrobiota bacterium
GGTTTGTTCCTAGGAATCGCGGGCGCGAGCTTTGCGGTAGGGGTTCCGTTCGTGAGCCGCTGGTTCACGACCGAGCGGCAAGGCCTCGCGCTCGGCATCTACGGCATCGGCAATATCGGAACCGCGATCTCCGTGATGCTGATGGGACCGCTATGCGCGTGCGTCGGCCGGCAGAGCGCGTTTTGGTCTTTCATCATTCCGATCTCGATCATGGCGATCGTTTTTTGGCTCTTCGCTCGCGATGCGCCGGGGCTCAGCGAGCCGCCGCCGCTGGGCGGGAGCTTCGTCGCGATCTTCAAGCGCGCGGAAGCGTGGCATCTGGCGCTCTTCTACTTCGTCACCTTCGGCGGGTTCGTGTTCTTCGCCAACTACTGGCCTCAGCTGCTCGGCGACTGGTTTCCCGCGGATCGTCGGGATGCAGGCTTTCAGGCGGCGATGTTCACCGTCGCCGCGACGCTCGCGCGGCCGATCGGCGGCTGGCTGTCCGATCTCAAGGGTGGAGAGAGAGTTCTCGTATGGGTTTTCGCGTTCGTGTTCGTCACACGTCTGCTGCTCGCGTGGCAAGGTTTGGGAAATCAGAACATCGCCATCGTCACGAATCTTCTCTTGCTCGTCGGGCTGGGCTTCGGCTTCGGCAACGGCGCCGTCTTCAAGCTGGTCGCGCAATACTTTCCGAACCAGACGGGACTCGTCAGCGGTTTGGTCGGATGCGCCGGCGGCCTTGGCGGCTTCTTGCCGCCGGTCGTCATGGAAGTCGTAAAGGAACAGACCGGAAACTACGCGCTCGGCTTCGTCCTGCTTTCGACGCTGGCGGCGTTCTGCTTGGCGATTCTCCTCGCGACTCCGCAGCGAGCCGAGAAGTCACGCTCGCTCTCGACGACCGAAACCTAGGAGCTGCTGCTCTCGCCGTTGCCCTCGTGACGCCGGCGGCCTTCTTCTTGCCGGTCGAACTTTTCGATCAGCATTTGCCGGCGAAGCGCCTCGACTTCGCCGCCCGAGAGAACGCGACGTCCGGAGCTCTCGTGGTCCTCTTCGGCGTGTTCGCAGACGTCGCACCGCGACAAGCGGTCGGTTTGGCGAGATTCGAGGATCGTAAAGCGATCGCAAGGCGGCATGTGTGTCGCAGCCTCCATCACAGCTCTTTGAGAACTTCGTCGGCATGACCCAGAACGGTCACTTTGGGCCAAACCCGAATCAGGTTTCCGCCCGGATCGAACAGGAACGTCGAACGCTGGATCGCGTTCTTCCCGTAGACGTTCTCGTCGACGATGACGCCGAACGCGTCGCACAACCGGGACTCGACGTCGGCGAGCAGCCGGAACGGAAGCATGTACTTTTCCTTGAAGAGGCGGTGCGATTCGATCGAATCGCGGCTGACCCCGATCAGCTCGGTGTCCTTCTTACGGAAGGCTTCGTAGGCGTCGCGAAACTGCGTCGCTTCTTTGGTGCAGCCCCAGGTGTCGTTCTTCGGGTAAAAATACAAGACGAGCTGCGCGCCGAGGAACTCCTGCGTCGAGACTTCCTTGCCGGCGTCGTCGCGAACGGTAATTTTTGGAAGAGTAGAGCCGACTTCGAGCATGACCCCTCGCTAGTGCGGTGCCTCGACCGCTTTCCCCTCGATCACGTTTGCGATCGCGAGCGCGGTCGCCGGCGCCAAGAGGACGCCGTTGCGATAATGGCCGGAGGCTACGAAGTATCCTTCGAGCGCCGTCGCGCCGACGTACGGACGGCCGTTCGGAGAGCGAGGGCGGTGCCCGACCCATTGCTCGATCACGTCCAGACCCGCAAGCGCCGGGATCGCCGCAATCGCGGCCTCGCGCAATCGCCGCGTCGCGAACGGATCGACGCGCGCGTCGAATCCGGCGTGCTCGTCGGTGGTCTCGCCGACGACCAGCGTTCCGTCGAGACGCGGGATCAAGTACGCACCGGGCGCGTAGATCAATCGCGTCACGCGGCGCTCCGGCATCGCCAGCACGAGCAGTTGCCCTTTCACCGGCTCGATCGGGATGCGCACCTCGTTCGGGACGCCCGCGAGCTCGCCGCCGTGCGCACCCGTAGCGTTCACGACGACTTCGGCGGCGAGGAAACCTTCGCGCCCGCGAACGCCCGCAACGCGGCCGTCGGCGGTTTCGAGCGCGACGGGGCCCGTGCGTTCTTCGATGCGGACGCCGGTGTCTGCGCAGGCCATGCGAAGCGCCTTGCCGAGCTGCCGGTTGTCGATTTGTCCTTCGTCCTCGATCAGCGACGCGCCGACCGTCGCCGGGCCGAGCCACGGTTCGATGCGCAGCACGTCCTCGGGCTCGAGCCAATGCGCGTGAATTCCTCGGCCTTCGAGCGTTTCGACGCGCTCGCGCAAGCGGGCGGCTTGCGTTTCGTCGTGAGCGACTTCGACGATTCCGTCGACGCGCAAGTACGGATCGATCCCGGTGCGCTTGTGCAGCTCCTTGACGAAGACTTGATAGACGCCGAGCGCGGTCGCCAAGAACAGCTCGAGCGCTTCGTCGCCGTCCGACTCGGTGAACGGCGCGAGTCTCCCGGCTCCGGACCACGACGCCGATGCCGCCGAGTCGCCGGCCTCCAGGACGCGCACTTCGGCGCCGCGCTTGGCGAGCTCGTAAGCGATCGAAAGTCCGATCAATCCGGCGCCGACGACGACGATCATGCGCGCTCGTTCGCGTTCGGAGGTATTTCGCCTTGAACGTCGCCTTTTGCGAGATGCAGGTCGAAGACGCGCCGCCCGGTTACTGGAAGTGGCCGGCCGACCGCGCCGCGCTCGTCGACGGCGTTGAAGTCGAGAGTTCGGTGCCTACGCGCTTCTTTCAATCGCTCGACAAGTATCCGCGCGAGTGGGGACGTCTCTCGTGGCGCGTTCAGCTGAACAAAGTCTTCGCTGGAAAAGCCGGCTCGCCGTTCTTCCGCACGTTTTATCCCGGCGTCGAATGGAACCTCAATTACCCCGACTACCGCTGGTTTCTCAGCGCGTGGATGCGCTGGAACGGTCCCGGCCCGCCGCCCGACGACGACTCGGGCCCGCGCGTCCGCATCGAGGGCGACACCGCGCTGTTTCTGATCGGGACGAGCGGCGAGGAAACGTTGTACCTGCGCTCGCGAATCGATGCGCGCGAGCGAAAGCGCATCGCCGAATCCGTTCGGACGCAGAGCGAACGTCCGAAGCGATCGTCCCCGATCATCGTGCTCGACGATATCGTCTCCGAATGACGCCGGCGTGGCGGACCTGCGAAGGCACGTGGTGCCGATTCGCGAGCGTCGTGCTGCCCGATCCGCCCGCCGCCGGGATCTTGCTCGTGTGGTCGGGCCAGCGCGAACGCCGCTGCGTCTACCTCGCGCAAGGCGGGATCGCGACGAACTTGAAGTGGGCGCGTCAGTTTCCGCCGATCCTGGAGCACGGTGACCTGTTCGTAACGTGGGCGACCGTCCCCGAAGACCATCAAAGCGGGATCCGCAACTATCTGATCGCTCGCTTGAGCCCTCTCTTTTGCGACCGAGCGAGCGACGATCCGCCGATCCCGGTGGAACTGCCCTGGAACCAAGAACCAGGAGTGCGCGGCGCGGTGGGCTAACGGTTGGAGCCTCTTCACGAGAGATGCGAGGGGCATCGGCACGTGAATCTTGTTTGTGCCGGGCGATCCGGCGACCAGGATCGAGATCTCAGCACCGTCGCGAGCGGCACCAGCGCGTGGGCGATCGAGGACGCGCTTGACGGCGCCCTCACGACGACCGGCGCTGAGATCGCCGAAGTCTTCCTGCGCGAGGCGGACGGCAGCGGCGTCTCGATGGCCGGCTTTCGTGGACCGTTCGCCGATGCGTTCAACGAGATCACGCATTTCGAAGAGGGACAAGGTTATCCCGGGCTCGTCGTGTGGCAGAATCGGCCGCTCAAAGTCGCCGACGCGACGGACGACGCTCGCTTCTTGCGGCGCCGCGTCAAAGTCCTTTGATTCCGGAGTTTTCTCAGCGTCCCG
>JAFAMS010000415.1 GCA_019233165.1 Vulcanimicrobiota bacterium
CGGGACGCTCGTGCTCAGCCTGTTGCTGCTTGCGTACGCCGCATTCGCCTCGCGACGGTCGGGCGACGAGCGCGAGCCGGCCCCCCAAGATCTGGGGGCGACGGCGCCGCCGATCTTCTTGGAAGTCCGCGAGGCCGCCGCATCCCGGACGGTGCGCGCCGCGCGCGGCGTCTTGATCGGTCGTTCCCCCAGCGCGGCCGTTCGGCTCGCCGACCCGACCGTGAGCCGGCTCCATGCGCGCATCGAGCGCAGGGGCGGTACAATCTATGTCGAGGACCTGGGAAGCCGGAACGGGACCCTCTTGAATGGAAAGCCCATCGCCCACGAAGCGCCGCTTTCGCCGGGAGATGCGGTGCGGATCGGGTCGACGGAGATCGTCTTCGTAGGGGTAGGCGAATGGAAATAGCGGTCGGTTCGGAGCTTGGCATGTGGCAACGGCGCAGCCGCGATGCCTGCTGCTCCGAAGCGCTCGCCTCCGACGTCGCGTTCCTCGCCGTGGCAGACGGTTTCGGGACCGTCGGCCGGGGACACGTCGCCGAGAACGCCATCGCGCTGTTGCGCGACTACCTGCGACGCAAGATGCGCAGCGGTGCGTTGACGGCGCGCAACGCCTCGCCGCTCGCGATCCGCCGCATGATGCTGGCCGCTTTCGCCCATGCGAACGGCAGGCTCTACTCGCAGAGCGGCTCGCACGACGATTACGTCGCGAGCGGGACGTCGCTGACCGCCGCCCTCGTCGTCGGCTCGCAAATCTACATCGGACACGTCGGTGAAGCGCGCGCGTACTTGCTGCGCGACGACAAGATTTCGCCGCTCACCGAAGACGACGCGATCGCGCCGGAACCAGGCGGCGGCGGAAAGACGACGATCGGCGCCGGGGCGCGGACCCGAAGCCTCTTGACGCGCACGCTCGGAACGCAACCGACGCTCGAGGCGACCGTCACCCATCTCGACGTCAAGGAGACCGATCGCGTCATCCTTTGCACCGACGGTATCCACAAGAGCCTTTCGAACGAAGAGCTGGAGTTCGCCGGAGGCGCGCCCGGAACGGCCGCCGATGTCGTCGACCGCATTCTCGCGCTCATGAAGATGCGCGGAAATCAAGACGGCGGGACCGTGATCGTCGGGCGCGAGCTGACGGTTCCGGTGACGCTGAGCGCCGAGGTTGCCTCGGCGCGTCGCAGTGTCTCGGGTGCGATCGGGATTACGATCCTGATGGTCGCGCTGATCGTCCTCGCCGCGTTGCTGTACGAGGCGCTTTTCCCGCCCCATATTGCGCTTCGCTGACCTGACGCGCGCGGCGGGCGCGGCGGCGCCGATGATTTTGGCGCTCGCAATCGCCGCGTTTGCGTTCGCGCTCGCGCCGCCCGGCGCACTGCGTCCCGTTTGGCTCGTCGCGATGCTCGCCGCCGGCGCCCTTGCATGGGTTCTGCTGCGTCCGCGCGACGAACGGCGCGACGATCTCTTGCCGGCGCTCGCCGTTCTCCTGACCTCGGTCGGACTGATCTCGATCGCGCGCGTCGATGCGGCGCTCGCTTCGCGCCAGCTCGTATGGGTCGCGATCTCGCTTCTCCTCGCGCTCGGCGGCGGCCCGATGCTTCGCCGGTATCGCGTGCTCGCGCGTTACAAGTACGTCTGGATCCTCGCCTCGATCGTGCTCTTCGTCTTGGTCGCTGCGTTCGGCCAAGAAGTCAACGGCGCGAAGTTATGGATTCGGATCGCGGGCGTGCAGTTCGAACCGATCGAAGCGATCAAGCTCTTCGTCGTCCTGTTCATGGCCGCTTATCTGGCCGAGACGGCCGACGTCATCGCCGCGGCGCGTCCTTGGTCGCTGCGCGCGAACGCAAAATATCTCGGGCCGTTGTTCATCGGCTGGGGGACGTCGGTCGGGATTCTCGTTCTGCAGCGCGACGTCGGAATGGCAGCGCTGCTGCTCCTCACTTTCGCGGCGATGCTCTACGTCGCGACGCGCCGCATCGACTTGATCGTCGGAAGCGTCGCCGTCTTCGCGGTCGCCGGTTGGTGGGCGATCCATCACTACGCCTACGTAGCGCTGCGGATCGAAGCCTGGCGCAATCCGTTCGCCGATCCGTACGGCAGCGGCTATCAGTCTCTCCAAGCGCTCTTCGCGCTCGCTTCCGGGGGCTTGTTCGGTGCCGGCTACGGGCTTGGTAAACCGACGTACATCCCTGCCGTTGCGACGGACTACATCTACGCATCGTTCAGCGAAGAATTCGGCGCGCTCGGCGGGATCGCGGTCTGCACCCTTTTCTTCGTTCTCGTATTGCGGTCGCTGTGGATCGCGAGGCGCCAACCGGATCTCTACGGGCGGCTCCTCGCCACCGGACTCGCCGCTACCCTGGGTTTCCAAGTCTTCATCATCATCGGCGGCGTGTTGCGCCTCTTCCCGCTCACCGGGATAACGCTGCCGTTTTTCTCGTATGGGGGAAGCTCGCTCGTCGCGAACTACGTCCTGGTGGCATTGCTGTGGGCTATATCGGCCCGGCCGTTCGCGTTGCCCGCCCGCGGGCGATGAAGCACGTCGGGACCGCGCTCTGGGCTGCGATTCTCGCGATCGCGATCTTCTCGATCGCCGGTGGCTATTTGAGCGGCGAAGCGCTCAAGCCGCGTCCGATCCCCGTCGGCGTCGCGCTCCCCGAAATCGCCCCGATTCCGATTCGACGAACGCTGTTCGGCGCGCGCGGTTTCGACGTTCCGCTGGAGCCTGAGGATCCCGGCCCCGACGAAGCGATCGCATCGCGGCCGCCGGGTTGGGCGCCCGGGCGCTCGCCGCAGCAACGGGAAGTCGTTCGCTTGGCGATCGTGATTTGCGGGCTCGGCGAAGATCGCACGCTCGACCGGCGATTTGCCGCGATTCCCTACCCGCTGACGTTCGCGGTCCCCGCCGAAGACCAACCTGCGGACCCGCTGCGCACCGATCCGAACGCGCTCGTCGTCGACGCGAGCGGCGCTGCGCCGACAACGGTTGCATCGTCGCTCGCGGCGCTGCACGCAGGCGGCGTGTTGACTTCGGTCTCGCAGCCGCCGCAAAAGCCCGCAACGCTCGTTGCCGCAGTGTCGGGGAGCGGCGGATTCATCATCGACGGGATGGCCGGCGGGGCGCCGGCGATCTACGACGCGGCGCGCGCGCGGCGCGTCGCGGCCGCATCGCGCGACGTCGTCATCGACGCGAGGGAAGAAGAGCCGTACATCCGCTTCATGATCCGGCAGGCGGCGCGTCTCGCACGCCGGACCGGCGTTGCGATCGCGGTCGGCCACGCGTACCCCGAGACGTACGAAGCGCTGCGGCGCACGCTCCCGAATTTGGGCGCCGACGACGTCCAAATCGTCCCGGTCGGCGAGCTCGTCGCGCGCCCAAGCCCTACGTGAAGACGCTCCGGAAGAACGTGAGCGCTTCGAGGAACGCGGCGTCGGTCGCCGCAGGGTCGTACCGCGCGCCTTCGTCGCGCATGAATGCGTGCTCGGCGTCGTACTCGACGAGACGGAACGCCACCTCGGCTTCGTGGAGAGCCGACGCGATCTTCGCGCGGCTCTCGAACGAGACGTGCGGATCGTGCGTCCCGAAGACGAGCAACATCTCGCCGCGGATCTCGCCGACGCGCGAGAGGCTCTTGCAGTCGGGCTCGCTGCCGAGCTTTCCGTCCTCGACGCCGGTCGGATAGAAGCACGCGGTCGCCTTCACGTCGCCGCTGAACGCGGCGCGAAACGCGAGGTGCCCGCCCAAGCAGAATCCGAGGGCGCCGATCCGCGTTCGGTCGACGTCCTCGTGCCGCTTCAAATACTCGAGGAGCGCGCGCAGATCGGCGTCCCACGCAGCGACCGAGCTGCGCGACGCGTCGCTCAGACCGCGCGTTCTCCCCGCGTCGTCGAACTCGAGCGCGGTTCCGGCCGGCTCGAGACGATGGTAGATCTCCGGCGCCGCCACGAGAAAGCCGTGGCCGGCGAACCGCGCGATCGTCCGGCGGGTCGACGGCGTCAGCTGAAAGATGTCGCTGTAGAGCACGAGCGTCGGGAAACGCGCGCCCGACGTCGGCTTAACGATAAGCGTTCGCATCGCACTCGACCCACCGTCGAGCGAGACGTTCTCCTCGCGCTCGGTAATCGTCATTGGCGGAAGGAGCCTCCTTTGCGTCGTTATCCGAATGGTGCACCGGGACTTGCGGATGTTTAGCGCTTGTCGAAGGCGCTCCGGCTTCCCCGCGAGCTACGCTAGGGTTGACCTACTCTTACAAGGGGGAAGCAGTTCTTTTGTTCTTAGCTGACGTCAACCCGTACATACCTGCGCCGCCGTATTTGAATTCTGGCGATACGGCCTGGCAGCTGACTGCAGCGACGTTCGTCGGCATGCAGAGTATTCCGGGGCTTGCGATCCTGTACGCCGGACTCGTGAAGAAGAAGTGGGCGCTCAACTCGGCCGTGATGTGCTTTTACGCATTCTCGATCGTGTTGTTGTGCTGGGTGCTGTGGGGCTACAACATGGGCTTCGGCGCGCCGGCGATCCTCGGGCCCGGCATCCTGCAAGCGCTCGTCGGGATCCCGCATTTCGCGCTCAGCCCCGACGCGTTGATCGGGCAAGGAACGATCCCCCTTGCGGCGAGCGGGATGCCGCCGATCCGTTTCCCGGCCGCGGCGATGATGTACTTTCAGTTCGTCTTCGCAGCGATCACGCCGATCCTGATCGCGGGCTCGGTCTTCGCGCGGATGAACTTCAAAGCGTGGATGATCTTCGTTCCGGCATGGAGCTCGCTGGTGTACACGGTCGGTGCGTTCTCGTTGTGGGGCGGCGGCTGGCTCTCACAAATGGGAGCGCTCGACTACTCCGGCGGTTACGTCATCCACTTGGCGGCCGGCGTCTCCGGCTTCGTGGCCGCAGCGGTGGTCGGTCCGCGCCTGCTCGAAGACCGGCACGATTTCGAGCCGAACAACTTGATCATGGCGCTCGCCGGCGCCGGGATCTTGTGGCTCGGATGGAACGGTTTCAACGGCGGCGACCCGTACTTCGCGAACGCCGACGCTGCGGCGGCGGTCCTCAACACGAACCTGACGACGGCGACCGCGCTGCTGTGCTGGTTGATCCTCGACATGTTCTCGACCGGAAAGCCGAACGCGGTCTCGATGATCAACGGGATGATCGCCGGGCTCGTTGCGATCACGCCGGCGGCCGGTTTCGTCGACGGCGGGGGCGCGATCGCGATCGGCCTCGCCGCGGGAATCATCCCCTGGTTCACGCTCAATAAGATCGGCACGATGGCGTTCATGAAGCGCGTCGACGATACGTTCAGCGTCCTTCACACGCACGGCGTCGCCGGACTCGTCGGTGGCCTTTGCGTCGGTCTCTTCGCGAACCCCAACATGATCGAGTATCTGACGACGGACAAGAAAGGTTCGCCCGTCTCGGCGCAAGGGCTCTTCTTCGGAAATCCCAAGCAACTGCTGATTCAGGCGATCGCCGCAGCGTTCATCATCGTCTACGACGCGATCGCGACATTTATTATCCTAAAGCTGATAGCATTGATCGTTCCGCTGCGAGCGAGCCAGCCTGAGATGGAAGACGGCGACCTCGCAATCCACGGCATCGATCCGATCCCGCCGCATCCGGTTCTCGACTCGACCCGTCCGGCGACGTCGGTACCGTAACGCGACTGCGGCAAAGGAAAAGGAGCCCTCGCGAGGGCTCCTTTTGTTTTTATCCAATCGCCGTCGGCGTGGGCAAAGGGGGGAACCGATGAAACTCAACCGCAGCACCTTCGTGAAGGCTGCCGCAGCCGGGGCCGCCGGGTTCGGCGTTCCTGCATTCGTACCTAGGCTCGGCGAAGCCGCCGACGCGATCAAGATCGGCGTGCTCGAGCCGGCGACCGGCGTCTATGCCGCTCCCGGCGGCAACGAAGTCAACGGGATGGAGATGGTCGTCGAAGCGTGGAACGCCAAGGGCGGCGTCCTCGGCCGAAAGATCGAGCTCGTAAAGGAAGACGAGCAGTCCGACCCCGGCGTCGGCGTGCAGAAGGCTCGCAAGCTCGTCAATCAAGACAAATGCGTCGCGCTCATCGGCACAGTCTCGAGCGCCGTCTCGCTCTCCGTCAGCGGTGCCGCGAACGCGCTCGGCGTCCTCTTCATGGATACCGGCGGGCACACCGACGACGTGACCGGCAAAGATTGTCATTGGAACACGTTCCGCGTCTGTCACAGCACGTGGATGGAATCGCACGCGATCGGCGCGACGCTGTTGAAGCGCTTCGGGAAGAAGTGGTATTTGATCACGCCCGACTACGCGTACGGGCACGCGCTGGAGAACGGTCTGAAGGACGTCGCCGCCAAAGCCGGAGGCGAGATCGTCGGCAACGAGCTGACGCCGCTCGGCACGACCGACTTCAGCTCCTATTTGACGAAAATCGAGTCGAAGAAACCGGACGCAGTCCTCGTTCTGGTGCAGGGTGACGATGCGGTCAACTGCCTCAAGCAAATGAACCAGTTCGGGTTGCTCAAGAAGTTCCCGGCCGGCGGACCGCAGGTCGAGCTCGAGCCGCTCTGGCAGCTCCCGCCCGAGGCGCGTGAGGGCTATTGGGGGATCGAGTGGTACTACAAGAGCGATCTCACCCTGGGCAAGAGCAACAAGGCGGCCCACGACTTCGTCGCTGCGAGCGCGAAGAAGTACGGCCGGCCGCCGACCGCTCGCAACTGCTTCGGCTACGTCGGACTCGATCGCGTCCTGACGGCGATGGCGGACGCGAAGAGCACGGACACTGCGAAGGTCGCCCGGGCGATCGAGGGCGTCAAGTTCACGTCGATCTTCGACGGCTCGGCGTACTTCCGCAAGGAAGACCATCAGTTGATGTGGCCGATGTGGGTCGCGAAGATCCGACCCAACGGAACGCCGAACGATAAATACGATCTCTTCGACGTCCTCGACACCCACGACGCCGATGCGATCGAGCAAAGCGTCGCCGAAAAAGCGAAGGTCTGCAAGCTTAACTACCCCGCCTGATCCATCGAGGCACGCTTGCTCGAGCATTTCCTGCCTCAGCTCTTCAACGGACTGATCCTGGGCGCGTTCTACGCGGTAGTCGCGCTCGGGTTGTCCTTGATCATGAACTTAACCGGGACGATCAACATGGCGCACGGGAGCTTCCTCACGCTCGCCGGCTACCTCGCGTTCGCCCTGGTCACGCGCGGGACGTCGTTCTGGTTCGCGCTGCTCGTCGCACCGCTGTTAACGGTCGCGGTCGGAATCATCGTAGAGCGGACGCTGATGCGTCCGCTCTACGGCCGCGAACCGTTCTACAGCTTGCTGCTCACCTTCGGCCTCTCGCTCGTCGCCGAGGAAGTCTATCGGCTGATTTGGGGCGCGAACGGCGTCCCGTTTTCGCCGCCGCCATCGCTCGCAGGGACCGCCCAGCTCGGCTTCATGACGTTCCCGGCGTACCGGCTGTTCATCGCGCTCGCGCTGGTCGTCGTGATCGTCGCGCTGACGCTCTTTCTCACGCATACGCGGTTCGGCTTACGGTTGCGCGCGGCGGTCCTCGATTCCGAGATGATCGC
>JAFAMS010000423.1 GCA_019233165.1 Vulcanimicrobiota bacterium
GGATCAGCTGGTCGAGTCCCGCCCGCTCGATGCCGAGCTCCGCGCAGAACGCCTTGGCCTCCTCATCGCTGAGGCCCGCCAGCTCGGCCTCGATTTTCCCGCAGAGCGCCAGCGCTTGGCTGCGCTCGTCCGCGGCCCGCTGGAAAACGGCCCGCGCTTGGCTCCCAAGTGCCCCGATCTGGCCCTCGTCGATGTTGGCGACGTAGAGCATCGGCTTGGCGGTCAGCAAAAAGCTCTCGCGGGCGACCTCCGCCTCGAGCGATCCGGGCTCGAAGCTCCGCGCCGGCGTTCCGGCTTCGAGGGCGGCCTGGAGCCGCTCCGCCGCCTCGAGGGTGGGCCGCAGCTTCGGGTCGGCGCGCGCCTCGCGCTGGAGTTTTTCGATCCGTTTTCCGACGGTCGCAAGGTCGGCCAGCGCCATCTCGATCCCGACGATCTCGATGTCGCGAATCGGGTCGGGCGTGCCCTCGACATGCGAGACGTTCGCGTCTTCGAAGCAGCGAACGACCATCGCGATCGCATCCGTTTCGCGGATATGGCTGAGGAAGGCGTTCCCGAGACCTTCGCCCTTGCTTGCTCCGCGGACCAGACCCGCGATATCGACGAACCGCGTCGATGCATAGACGATCCGGCGCGTTCCGACAATCTCCGCAAGGACCGCCAAGCGGTCGTCCGGGACGGGAACCTCGCCGACGTTTGGTTCGATTGTGGCGAAGGGATAGTTAGCCGCAAGCGCGTTTGCCGACCGCGTGAGCGCGTTGAAAATCGTCGATTTGCCGACATTCGGAAGTCCGACGATCCCGCAGGACAAAGCCATGGCGCGCGCATTTACTCGCGAGAGACGCGCCCACCCGTCGGAGGATTCGCCCCCGAAGGTCGAATCTATATGAGATGCGTCAGATGAAGGTTGACAAACTCGGGATCGATTTGCTGACGCACGACCCCGTAGTCATCCTGAAAGACCTGGAAGGCCGCCGCTACCTGCCGATTTTGATCGGTCCGTTCGAAGCTACCGCGATCGCCCTCGCACTGGAAGGGACGCAAGTTCCGCGGCCGCTCTCCCACGACCTGATGCGCATGATGCTCGAAGCCCTCCAAGCCAAGCTCGAGCAGATCGTCATCCACGACATCAAAGACTCGACCTTTTTTGCGAAGCTCGTCGTGCGAACGAACGGGGAAACCCAAGAGATCGACGCGCGGCCGTCCGACGGGATCGCGCTCGCACTGCGGATGCAAGCGCCGATTTACGTGAGCGACAAAATTGCGCTCGAAGAGACCGTCCCCGACAAGAAGGTCGAGCAGGAAGAGCAAGAGCGCTTCAAACGTTTCATCGAAGAGCTCAAGCCGAGCGACTTCAAGGAATAGCGCTGAGCGCGAGCATCTCGCGGGCCGCACTGCTCGCGCTCGCCGGATTCGCCGCCGTACCCGCGATCGCGCGAGCGCAAGCGGTCAAGCTCACCGTCGGGACGACGAACAGCAACAGCGACGCGCCGTTCTTCATCGCCGAGGCGAAAGGATATTTTCGCGAGCAGGAGCTCGACGTCGAACTCTTACCGTTCGACTCGGCCGCAAAGATGGTCGCGCCGCTCGGCACCGGGCAGCTCGACGTCGCCGCCGGCGCCCCGTCGGCAGGGTTGTACAACGCGATCGAGCGCGGCGTCGACCTGCGGATCGTCGCCGATAAAGGCTCGACGCCGAAAGGCTACGGCTACCTCCCGCTCCTCGCGCGCAAAGCGCTCGTCGATTCCGGGAAGGTCAAATCGGTCCGCGACCTGCGCGGTGCAAAGATCGCCGATGTCACGCAAGCGACGGCGAGCTTCTGCGCGCTGAACGCGGCGCTGAAGACCGGCGGTCTGACGTACAAGGACGTCGATGAAGTCTTCCTCGGTTTTCCCGACCACCTGACCGCGCTCTCGAGCGGCGCGATCGACGCGAGCATCACCGCCGAACCGGTCGTCACGCGAGCGCTCGAGAGCGGCGTCGCGACCAAGCTTCTCTCCAACGACGATTTCTATCCGAACCAGCAGATCGCGTGCGTCCTGTACGGCGGCCCGTTCGTCAAGTCGAAGGGCGACGCCGCGCGGCGCTTCATGATCGCCTACATCAAGGCGGCGCGCGACTACAACGACGCGCTTCGGGGCGGCAAGATGGCCGGGCCGGCCGC
>JAFAMS010000495.1 GCA_019233165.1 Vulcanimicrobiota bacterium
GGCTGAGACGGGTTCCCGCGCGGCGACGACCCACCGCTCGAAGGCGTCGTCGGCTGATCCATCGAGACGACGCGATACGTCTTCTTCCCTAAGTCGAGATACGTGATCGTCCGTGCGCCGCAGTTCACGATCGTCGCCGTCTGCTCCGCGACTTGATCCGTCCGGCGCAGATTCCCCGCGACGTAATGGCGCTCGGCGATCCCGCTCTGCAGCATGTGGCCCATCGCGGCCATCGCGTTGGTCATCCCACCGAACATCCCGCCGCGCTGGGGCGCGGGCTGCGACGCGGCTTGAAAGTCGGGACCGAAATTCGGCTGCGGGACCGAGCCGTCCATCGAGAACCGCGTCACCTGATCCCATGCGATCCCCGTCGCAGCGAACGCGGGGAGTGCGGTCGCGGTTACGGCGAAAACGAGCGCCGCCGCAGCCGCCAAGGTCGAACGAAGACCGAAGCGCTTCATGGGCGCCGCCTTTATGGGGCGCCGTCCGCCCTCCTGGCGAGGAAGCACACACCGGGCCGACGGAGGCGATGGGGTGGCTGACGAGATTCGAACCCGCGACCTTCGGTGCCACAGACCGACGCTCTAACCGACTGAGCTACAGCCACCGCGCACTACCTTGACCCGGCGGCCGCCCTTCGGGTTACCGAACCGCCATCTCCTTGCTGCGGTCGTAGACGAGTTTCGCAGAGGCTACATCCTCGATCGCGAGGCCGAGCGATTTGAAGACCGTCGTCTCGCTGGGCCTGCTCGGTTTCGTTCCCGCGAACAGCTCCCCGGCTTCGGCATAGATCTCTGCTTTCGATTGGATCACGTCGCCCGATTCGGCATGCGCAGCTCCGCGAGAGTCGACGACGACCAGGTTGCGCATCGCAACGTCGTCGAGCTCGCGCCACGTGGGACGGCAGGCGCCGACGGCGTTGACGTGCGCACCCGGCTTGAGCCAACTGCCCCGCAGAACCGGCTCTTGTGAGCTGGTCGCGACGACGACGATATCTGCATCGCGAACCGCCGACTGCGCATCCGTCGCCTTCGCGCCGTGCTCCCTCGCGAATCGTTGTGCGTGTTCCGGAGTCCGGCTCCAAACGCGCACCTCCCCGAACTCGTAGAGCTCTGAAAGTACCTCGAGATGCGCCTGCGCTTGAACGCCGCTTCCTAAAAGCCCGAGGATCCGGCTTTCCTGCTTCGCGAGCCGTTTCGTCACGGCCGCCGAGACCGCAGCCGTGCGCATCTCGGTAATGAGCCGTCCGTCCATCGCCGCGAGCGGCTCTCCCGTTTTCGAATCGAACAGCAGCACGACCGCCATATGCGTGGGATGCTCGGTCCCCGCATTGCGCGGATAGAAGCACACGCTCTTCAGCCCCATCACTGTTTCCGCGATCGCGGGCATCACGCCGAAAAATCCCGCATCGTTTCCGACGGTAAGAACGGTCCGCACCGGTTGTTGGACGCCACCGGTCGAGAACCGGCCGAGCGCGTCCTCCATCGCCGCAACTAAGTCGTCCCAATGCAACACCGCGCGCACCGCGGCTTCGTCGAGATAGATCACGGCCGGGAAAGCACCATTAACGTGGACGTGCCGTGCGCCAGCACCTTTCCCGCCGCGTCGACGAGCCGGCACTCGGCCGAGATGATTTGGCGACCCTTGTTCACGACGTGGGCCTCAGCTCGCACGCGGCCCGTATCGGCGAGAATCGGTCGCGAGAAGTTTACTTTCGTCTCGACCGTTGTGTATTTCGCACCGGCCTCGAGCAGCGTGTGCGCCGCGCAACCGGTGGCGCTGTCGATCAGCGTCATCGCCCAGCCACCGTGCACCGTACCATGTGGGTTGAGGATGTGCGGCCCCGTCTCACCCTCGAAGGCAGCATAGCCGTCGCCGACCTCCGCGAGCCAGAAACGCAGCGTTTCTGCCATCGGCGGCGCCGGAAGCTCGCCGTCGATGATCGCTTGCAAGATCTCTCTTCCGCTCTTGCCGGCGGTCTGCTCGGGCGCGGCGAGACCGTAGGTTCGCGGCGGGGCATCCATTGCGCTCTCCTCAGGACCTGTGAATCGGATCGATCCAGCGAACTTCTTCGGGTTTTTCGGCCGGCTCGATATCGAGGTTGACGACGACGTTTTCGTTGTCGCTGCGCACTAGGACACACTCCAGCGGCTCGGCGTTGCTGGCGTTGATCTCCTGATGGGGAACGAACGGTGGGACGTAGATGAAGTCGCCCGGACCGGCTTCGGCG
>JAFAMS010000006.1 GCA_019233165.1 Vulcanimicrobiota bacterium
TGACGGTTCTTAGCCGTGTGGTATCATCGAGTCGACGAGACCACTCTTTGTACCACCAAGACTGCAGGCGCCCGGCGTGAGCCGGGCGCCTTTTGAATTCGGGGAGGTCAGTTCGTCGCGTAACTGATCGCTGCCCCGGTCGGTGCCACAAGCCCGGCGGCTATGTCGTCCACCGGCTCTCCGGTTTGCTCGTTCCAGAGGTACGCACCGCTGGCGGTGTAGCTCGGACACTGCGAGGCCGCCGGCTCGTAGTCGCCGCCCGCCAGCAGGTTCCCGGAGCGCGTCAAGACGGGCTGAGCGACGAAGCACGCGTGCCCACCGATCGCGTTAAGCAACGGCGTGCTCGCGGTAATCGTCCCCGTCGAGCCGGACACCGTGACTCGATAGAGACACGAGTTGTAGACGATGCCGCCGCACTCCAGGTCGCCAACAATGAGGTCGTTGTGTGCCGAGTCCCACACGATGTTCCCTGGGAAATAGATGGTGCCTCCCTGCAAAGTAATCGGCTCGAAGGAACTGCCGCCCTTGGGGAGCTCGGCCAGTTGAAACTTTCCGCCGTTCGTACACAACTTCACCGAACAGCCGTCGGCGAACAGGTTGCCGTTCGAATCGTAGCCCACGAGATAGAACTCAACGATGTTTCCGCCGCTATAGGACTTGGGACTTCCCTTGGCGTGCTGATAGATCTGCACGAATCCATTAGCGCCGTGAACGTCGTAAAAGTTCGCAACTGCGAGATTCCCGGTCATTTGGTCGATGGCGCAGGACGCGGGATATCCGCTGGTGTCGGGAAACGTGTCGAGCTGCGCGCCCGTGTGTGAAAACTCGTAGAGTTGAAAACCGGTGCCAGTGGGACCGTTTCCGGTCGTGACGAGCCATACGTTACCCTCTCGGTCCGAACACATCCCGTTCGGGTAGCTGAACCCCGTTTTCGTTCCGACGAGCCGCAGACTCGGGACCGCAAACATGTCGACGTCGCCCGCCGAAAAGTCTCCGACGAAGAGAATCGCGGAGGCGTTCTTGGCGGCCGGCGACGTCCACGAGCTGCGGAGGTCGGGATTCACCGCGATCGCGCCGGGCACGAGACTGAGCCCGGGGCCCTCGATCGTGGACGTGGCGTTCAATGCTCGCATCGGCACGGTGGACCTGGCGCCTCCAGAATGCTGATTGCGAGCAAGCGCGGCGTTACCGGCCGACGCCGCAACGACTGCGCCCAGCGCGGCTGTTGCGGAAAAACTCATGACGATGGATCGATTCATGGTACTCACCTTTCGGAAGCCACGCCGGCGACGGCGGATGGACACATCCGGCCGCCAGCGCCCTGAACGTAGTGATCTCAGCGCAAGCGCGCGGTGACGTGACGGAGCATCGCCCCGAAGACCGTCCGAACGGAGCGCCGCGGCGCGGAGTGCAGCGGGGCGGTCGGCGCGTGGGCCAGATCGGGAAGGCGCGCCGCGCTCGCGTCGAGCGGATGCGCCACGATACGGTACTCGAACGCCAGCGTGTCACGACCGCCACCGTTCTCGCGAACCGTGAAGCCATTTGCGTCGCGCTCCGCGACGAACAGCCCGCGGCTGTCGCCTTCCGGCGTCACGAACGCGAGGTAAGGTCGCGACGAGATCGTCGAGCGGAACGCGCTATCGAGCGCCACTCGCGCCTCTCCCTCCGCAAGCCGGGCCTCGCCGACGTCCTCGATCGTGTCGGTCGTCGATCGCGCGGCGTACGCGGCGACCGAACCGCCGCCCGATCGCGTCCGAATCAGCGGCGTGCCATTCGACACGACAGACCCGGCGACGATGAGGTTGCCCGCGCAGTCGAGGCTCATGACGTCCTTCGAGCTGCTCGACGTGAACGACGTCGCGATCATGGCCGGCCCGCCGGAGAAACAGCCTACCTGCAGAGCAGGATATTGGGATTGCCCGGACGGCTCGGGCGGCGCGAACCCGTACGCCAGCACGCCGACCCCGCTGGAGATCCCCGCAGCGCCGACGTTGTAGGTTCCGCCGTCCGAGGACGCGTCGATCCCGACCATCCCGTAGGAGCCGAACCCGCTGCTCGCGCTCGGGTTGAACGTGAGACCGGCGGCGCCGTTCTCGATGTTCGCCACGGAGATGGAGCCGTCGCCGTTCTTGGAGTAACCGAATAGCCCGGACGTGTAGTCAAACTCGCTGGGATTGTTGGGCACCGACAGGTCGATGCCGAGGATCCCAGCTTTGCCGGGGCCGTCGCCCGGATCGATCGATAAGAACGCGGATGTCGTTCCGACGATGCCCGAATCGCCGCCAGCCGTC
>JAFAMS010000163.1 GCA_019233165.1 Vulcanimicrobiota bacterium
CGGTCGCGCTTCTCTCGGCCAACGCCAAAATCTCCCCGGATCTGGCCGAGCGCGTCTTCGCGGGGCTGATTGCGCCGCGCACCGGCTTCTTTCCACGCGCGCAGCTCGACCTCGAAGGCGCGCGCACGGTGCTCGACCTCCGCAGCGAGTACGGCACCCCGAAAAAACGCCTCCAGGATCCGTACAAGTATTACGACGACCGCGCTTACCGCGCCGCGACCGGTTCGGGGGCGGGCTAGGTCCGGCGGACGCCGCTCCCTCTACCCAATCGGGCAACAGGGTGGTAAGCTCACAGGACGTCTGACGACCGGGAGGCTACCCGATGGCAACGACAATCGAAGACCTCATGCAGCACAAGGACTACAAGAAGATGCACGCCGCCGCCAGCGAGCATCTGAAAGGGATGACGGACCCTCAGCTCCTGAACATCTTCGACGACGCCGGACGCAAGGCGCTCTACGCCGGCGACGGATGGGCTGCAAACACGATTCGCGGTCTCGTAAACGGCCCAGACGCGTACGGCGACCATCTCCGCGCAATCGCCGTCTCGATGCTTGCGGACCGGCCGCATTGGCTCAAGTATTTCCCCGCGGAATTCCGCAGCGGGATAGCCAGCCGCCTGAACTAGCTACGCCGCTTTAGAATTCTTCGTCGATGGGAGTCGGGGCTTCGTCTTCCTCTTCTTCCTCGGTGAACTCTTCGTCTTCGTCTTCGAGGACGTAGCCCTCGTCGTCGACCTCTTCCTCGGCGACCTCGACGGGCTCTTCCTCGGCAACCTCGGCGTCGAGGATCTCGCCGTCGTCGGAGATCGGCGGACGCGGGGCAGCAGAGCCTTCGAGTTCCTCTTCGGGCTCCGCGACGCGTCCGCGCGGTTGCGGCGCGATCGGAGCCGAGTCGTCGAGCTCTTCTTCCTCTTCTTCCTCTTCGACCGGCGCTTCCGCGACGCCGTCGCCGACCGCTACCGACGCGCGCTGCTGCTCGGCCTCGCGCTGCGCGGCGGCCGTTTGCGTCAGACGCGGATCTTCGTCACCCATGAGCAACCCGATCTCTTGCGCCCGTTCGCCGACGTCGTCGTCCTGGATCTTGATTTCGATCTCTTCACGGTTCTCGGTGAGGACCGTGTCGTCGAGAGCCAGCGACTGCATCTCCTTGATGAGAACCTTGAAGGACTCGGGGACGCCCGGCTCCATCACGTTCTCGCCCTTGACGATCGCTTCGTATGTTTTCACGCGTCCGACGACGTCGTCGGATTTGACCGTCAGGAGCTCTTGCAGGGTGTACGCCGCGCCGTACGCTTCGAGCGCCCAAACTTCCATCTCGCCGAAACGCTGGCCGCCGAACTGCGCCTTTCCGCCCAGCGGTTGCTGGGTGATCATCGAGTACGGGCCGGTCGAACGCGCGTGGATCTTGTCATCGACGAGATGTGCGAGCTTGAGCATGTAGATGTAGCCGACCGTGATCGGACGGTTGAAGCGTTCGCCGCTCCGGCCGTCGCGCAGCCACGTCTTCCCGTCCGCCGGAAGCCCGGCATCTTGCAGCCACTCGCTGATGTCCTCTGCGTGCGCGCCGTCGAAGACGGGCGTCGCGATCGACATCCCGAGCATCTTGGCGGCCCAGCCGAGGTGCGTCTCCATGATTTGGCCGAGATTCATCCGCGACGGGACGCCGAGCGGGTTGAGGACGATGTCGACGGGGGTGCCGTCTTCCAGATACGGCATGTCCTCTTCGGGGAGCACCTTGGCAATGACGCCCTTGTTCCCGTGGCGACCCGCCATCTTGTCGCCCTGCAGAATCTTGCGCTTCTGCGCGACGTAGACACGGACGAGATGGTTCACGCCGGGAGAGAGCTCGTCGCCGTTCTCGCGCGAGAACATCTTGACGTCGATGATCTTGCCCTTTTCGCCGTGCGGGACTTTTAGGCTCGTGTCCCGGACTTCGCGGGACTTCTCGCCGAAAATCGCGCGCAGCAGGCGTTCCTCGGCGGTGAGCTCGGTCTCGCCCTTCGGCGTGACCTTGCCGACGAGGATGTCTTCGGGTCGGACCTCGGCGCCGATGCGAACGATCCCGTTCTCGTCGAGATCCTTGAGCGAATCTTCGCCGACGTTGGGGATGTCGCGGGTGATCTCTTCGGGTCCGAGCTTCGTGTCGCGCGCTTCGCACTCGTACTCTTCGATGTGAATCGAGGTGAAGCGGTCGTCCTTGACCATCCGCTCGCTGATCAGGATCGCGTCTTCGTAGTTGTAGCCTTCCCACGGCATGAACGCGACTAGGACGTTTTGGCCGAGCGCGAGCTCGCCTTGATCGCTCGACGGGCCGTCGGCGAGGATCTGACCTTTGACGACGCGTTCGCCGACTTGAACGATCGGCGTCTGGTTGATGCACGTGCCGGCGTTGCTGCGGGTGAACTTGAGCAGATCGTAGGCGTGCTCGAGGGAGTCGTCGTCGTGTTTGATCGCGATCTGACGTGCGTCGACCGCGGTAACCTCGCCGTCCGAGAGCGCGAGGACGCAGCCGCCCGAATCCTTGGCGGCCCGGTACTCCATACCGGTGCCGACGATCGGCGCCTGCGGGCGAAGCAGCGGAACCGCCTGTCGCTGCATGTTCGCACCCATCAGCGCGCGGTTCGCGTCGTCGTGTTCCAGGAACGGGATCAGCGCCGTCGCGACCGAGACGATCTGCTTCGGCGAGACGTCCATGAGCTGCACTTTGAGCGGCGGCTCTTCGACGTACTCCTCGGCGTAACGGCAGACCACCGACTCGGCGGCCATCTTTCCGCTCTCCTCGACCGGCGTGTTGGCCTGCGCGATGATGAACTCGTCCTCGCGGTCCGCGGTGAGGTAGCGGATCTCGTCGGTGACGTTCCCGGCGTGAACGACGCGATACGGCGTCTCGATGAAGCCGTAGCGATTGACGCGCGCGTACGTTGCGAGCGAGCCGATCAGACCGATGTTGGGGCCTTCCGGCGTCTCGATCGGACAAATCCGGCCGTAATGGCTGTGGTGAACGTCGCGGACTTCGAAGCCGGCGCGCTCGCGCGAGAGCCCACCCGGTCCGAGCGCCGAGAGCCGGCGTTTGTGCGTGAGCTCGGCGAGCGAGTTCGTCTGGTCCATGAACTGCGAGAGCTGACTGGAGCCGAAGAACTCTTTGATCGCGGCGACGACCGGACGGATGTTGATGAGCGCCTGCGGGGTGACGGTCTCGATGTCTTGGACGGTCATGCGCTCGCGGACGACGCGCTCCAGGCGCAAGAGGCCGACGCGGAACTGATTTTGCAGCAGCTCGCCGACCGAGCGAATGCGGCGGTTCCCGAGATGGTCGATGTCGTCGACTTTCGAGACCCGGGTCGCGACTTTGATCAAGCGCCGCACGACCGCGACCATGTCTTCGCGCGTGAGGCACTTCTTCTCGATGCGCGGGATCGCGACGCCGGCTTCGTTATACTCGCGCTCGAGCTTTCCGGAGAGCTTGTAGCGGCCGACGCCCGCCAGATCGTAGCGCTTCTCGTCGAAGAAGAGCGACTCGATCAGCTTCTCGGCGTTCTCGGCGTTCTCGGGCTCGCCCGGGCGGAGCTTCTTGTAGATCTCCTTGAGCGCTTCTTCGCGGGTCTTGACGTCCTTGTCCCGATCGATCGAGTTCTGGATGAGCGGCGAGTTGCCGAACAGCGCCAGGATCGCCTCGTCGCTCTCCCAGCTGAAGCCGAGATCCGGGCGCGAGAGCGCGCGGATGAAGGTCGAGATGTAGATCTTGCGATTTTTGTCGATCCGAACGCCGATCGTTCCCTCGGTCTCGTCGTTCTTCGTCCCGTTGTCGGTCTCGAACTCGATCCAGGCGCCGCGGTTCGGGATGATCGTCCCATTGAACGTCGGGCGATTGTTGGTGTCGACGTCTTTAAGGAAGTAGACGCCCGGCGAGCGGACGAGTTGGCTCACGATCACGCGCTCCGCGCCGTCGATCATGAACGTGCCCTTGTCGGTCATGAGCGGAAAATCGCCCATGAA
>JAFAMS010000257.1 GCA_019233165.1 Vulcanimicrobiota bacterium
GCGACGGGAAGAAGTAGTCCCGCGGCCGGACGGGAGATCGTCTTGCTCGGGAACCCGCATTCCCGGGAGACGTCCGCGCGGTTCGGCGACGTTCAGCGCGCGCTCGAAGAGCGCGGCGTGCGGATCGCCGAGTGTCACATCGCCGAAGGAAAGGCGCTGAACAAGATCGCCCGCCGCGGAGTCAAGAATGGCGCGCCGTATATCGCGATCGCCGGCGGCGACGGCTCGATGACGCGCGCCGTCGAAGAGCTCGCGCACTCCGAGACCGCGCTCGGCGTCATCCCGATGGGGACCGGGAACAGCTTCGCGCAAAGCCTCGGAATCGCGAAAGAGATCGACACGATCGCGGACACGATTGCGTTCGGCGACGTTCGCGCGGTCGACGTCGGAACCGTGAATGGGCTCCACTTCGCAAATTTCGCGACGATCGGACTCTCGTCGGTGATCGCGGGAACGACGCCAAACTTTCTCAAGCGCATTTTCGGGACCGCCGCTTACGTGCTCTCCGGGGTCGTCCCGGCGCTGCGCAGCCGGGCCTTCCAGCTCGAGCTCGAGCTCGACGACGACGAGAAAGCGTTCAAAGGAGCGGTTCACCAAGCGATCGTTGCCAGCGGTCGTTACTTCGGGGACAAGCCGCTGCTGCCGAAAGCCTCGGTGCTCAGCGGCCGTCTCGCCGTCTTCACGACGACGAGCGACGGCGTCCCTGGGATCGCGCACGATTTCATCGCGATCGCGCTCGGCAAAGAATCGTCGATACCGCAGGCACACTGGTGGACTCCGAAGCGCGTCTGCGTGCGTGCGAAACCGAAGCAGCTCGTTGCGATCGACGGCGAAGTGTTGTGCAAGACCCCGGCCGATTTTCGGATCGACCGCGGTGCACTGCGGGTTCTCGTCCCCACGGGTTTCGACGGATATCCGTGATGCGAGCGTACCTGGGCACGGCCGGGGCGGCGTTCGCAGCATTCCTCGCCCTGGGCGCCTTCGTTTCGCGCGCTCCGGCGAACGGCTTCGATCAAGCCGGCACGCGGCTGCTCGGCGTTGCAACGCCGCTCGCCGTAATGTTTACGCGCAGCGGCTATACGCCGGCGCTCGTCGGTTTCGCGATCGTCGCGCTCGCGGTCGCCCTCGTGCTGCGCGCGAATTTCGCGCTCGGCCTCGGTTTGGTTGCGGTACAGCTGGCCGCGCAGCTCTCGGCGAATCTTTTCAAGCAACTCTACCATCGCCCACGGCCGGACGCGTGGCTCTTCCGTTCGGAGCTGGGATTTTCGTATCCGAGCGGCCACGCGGTCACGGCGATCGTGTTTTATATGGGCTGGGCGTGGATCGCATGGAATTGGCCGCTCCCAAGAGGTCTGCGCATCGCGATCGTCTGCGCCATGGCACTGTGGGCGCTCGGAATCGGATTGTCGCGCATCGCGCTCGGCGCGCACAATCCGACCGACGTCCTCGGCGGCTATCTCTTCGGAACCGCTTGGCTCTTCTTGTTTCTCGCGCTGGCTTCGTTGCTGCGGCGCTCAGCTGCCGGGTAAGTTGTGGATCTCCGGAAAGAAGTAATCTTTCCAACTGGCCGCCTGCATTTTGAGCGACTTCCCTCGATACATGATGTCGGCCCAGCGCATCGAGCGAATCGGCTGTGCCGTGAACGTTACGTTCTTGTCGCCGAGGAGCGCAACGAGGTCGTTTAGCGGCCAGGTCTCGTGACTCTGCTGCAAGTAAATGAGGGCGGCATTGCGGTGATCCCGGTTGATCACTTCGTTCGCGTCTTTGAGCGCGGCGACGACGGCCGCGTACGCTTTCGGATTCGCGTCGTGGAAGCGCACGCTCGAGAAGATGCAGGTCAACGAGTGGGGGCCGCCTAGGATCTCGTAAGAGTTCGCGACGACGTGGACCCCAGGGATCTTGGCTTCGATCTCTTGATACGGCGGGCTCGAAAAGTGGCTGTCGATCGAGCCGCTTCCCGCCTTGAGCGCGATCAATGCGTCCGGGTGGCCGAGAGCGACGGTGAACGGATCGAAGTGGTGGAGGTCGCTCTCGCCGTACAGCTTGTCGGCCGCCATCTGCATGATCGTGGCCTGCATCGAGACGCGGATCGTGGGGACGGCGATTTTGTCGGCCGCCGTAAAATCCTTGAGAGTCTTCACGTTGGGGTTCTTTGTGACGACCCACGCCGGGAGATTCGCGAGTGCGGCGACGCCTTTGACCTGCCCGCCGCTCCCGGACCACGCAACCAGTAAATTCGAGATCCCAGACCCGACGAAGTCGAGATTCCCGGAGAGCAGCGCGTCGACCGCCGTGCCGCCGCTGTTGAGCAGCACCCAGCTGACTTTGACGTCGAGCCCCATCGCTTTCGCGTGCTTCTCGACGAGATGCTGCTGTTCCATGACCAGCAGCGGGAGATATTGCAGTCCGGGCTGCTTCGAGATGCGGACCTCGTTCGTCTCCGCGTGTGCGGGCAGTGCGCACGCAAGCCCAAACAAGAGCGCGATGCAGAAACGAACGAACGCTCGCATTGTGAATCCCCTCAGAGGCTGCCCGCTAGGGGATAATGCGCAAAACCAGCGAGGTTTGCCTTCCTTGCGGTTCGAGCGACGAACGGAATCCGAGCGCGCCGTGCGCCGAATACGGAAAGTACACGTCGTAATCGAACGCCCGCCGAATCGTGTACGCCCCGGCGGTCCGGCGATAGACGGCGTCGATGCGGAAGTTGCCGCTCTGGTGCGTCAGCCAGAGGGCATCGCCCGACAGGTACGGCTCGATGAAGATCGCGGAGCTCGTGTATTCCGGCCCGTCACCGAAGAGTCGCAGCGTCCACGCGCGGATGCTCGTCGTCGGCGTCAGCTGGTACGTAAGCGAGGCCCCGCTTCCGGCAAGCGGCCCCGCGCTCTCGCTCGTTCGGCGATAGGTTTGTACCTCGGCGCGCAGCCGGCGGTCGTCTCCGTACGTCAGGTGCGCTTCCGCAAGCGAGGCCAGGACGTACGGCAGGTTCACGCTCACCGCCAAGAGCGAATTGCTGAGCCCGCCGGTCAGCGCGAACTCGCCGAGACGCTGGGTGATGAGAAGCGAGGGCAGCGTGACGCTGCGTTGCTGTCCGTCGTAGACGTGGACGAACGTCCGGGCGGCGCCGGCGTCGACCTGCGTGTTCCCCGTGACGTGCAACGCGAAGAAGAGGTTGTCTTGCGCGTAGCGTGGCGCGAGCGGCGTTTGAAACGCCGAGGCGTTCACGTGGCTCGCGCCGGCTTCGAAGCGAAAGAGGCCGGAGCTTGCCGAGGCGGTCGCGGCGAAGAGCGAATCGCTCCAGACGCCCGCGAGGTTCGGAATCACCGGAACGTCGTTCGTCCCTCCGGCGCCCGCCGCGACGAGGCGAAGTCGAACCCGGTCGAAGTCGCGAGTGAAGCCGAATGTGCCGCTTCGCTCGGAGGTGCGGACGGTCGGCGCCTCGAGTTCGGAGCTCGAGAGCGAGAGTGCCGCATCGAACGAACCGCCGAACAGCGGTGCGCGCGCGCTCGCGATCGCACGCGCGCGTTGCGTTGCGCTATCGGCGTCGTTGCCGAGCGAAATCCCGGCACGCGCGTCCCCGGCCGAGAGACGCGCCGTCGCGAGACCGTTGTACGCGAGCTGCTGCTCGGGCGTATCGTCGCGGAAGAACGCGATCGTCCCGCCGCTCGCATAGTTGCCGTACCGGTACGCGTCGGAGGCGGGAGCGAACCCGGCGGCGTTTCCACTGTGAGCCGGGATCGCGCCGAGCGCCGTCGACGAGATGCCCAGGCTATAGGTTGGCGCCTCGCCGTCGAGGATCAGCGCGCTGCGCGCGAGCCCGCGATCGGAGAGCGCCGGGTAGAGCGCCGCCGGGATCGCGCTCTGCGGGCGCAAGACCTCGAACGGCCGTAGCGCCAGCGCCTCCTCGACGCGCGCATACGGGAGGGCGGCGAGGTCGGCGGGGGTTGGGCCGGTTGCGATAAGCGCCTGATAGCGCTCGACGACGGCGACGACCGGCTCGCCGGAATGCACCGCAACGGTCCGCGGCCGGCAATACGCGCATTCGATCCGTACCGTTGCCGGGGGCGCGCTCGCATCGAGCGCGAACGTTCCGTCCGTGTCGGTCCTCGCGCTTCCGACCCGTACACCTCCAGAATCCGTCGCTTTAACCGAGGCGCCGGCGACGGCAAGCCCTTGCGCATCGCGGACGGCACCCGTCACGAGGGTGGCGCCGGCAGCCCAGCCACCCAAGCCGAGCCAGAGCGCGAGCGCGAGCATCGCTGCTTTCAAGAATTCTTCATGCCGGGCCGGTAAATCTAAGAGGTGACTATGTACCTCCGGCTCGCTTTGGCGATAGGCGGCCTGCTCCTGGCGCTCGGCGGCGGCATTGCCGCGGCGAGCACTGTGGTGCTGGATCCCGCCGCGGTGGTCCGTAGCCTGGAGCCGTCGCAGGCTCCTTCGTTGCTGGGACCGATCTCCGTCGACGGGCGGGTAGGCTGGGCGTGCGAGCCCGAACGGGCAGCCTCATCCGTCGCCGCCCACGACGCACATCTGCCGGCGGTAGACCCCGCGCTCTGATCGTGCGCCCCGGGACGGCCGTAGCGCTGGCGTTGACGCTGATCTCGCTTTGCGGAACCGCTGCGGCGCACGCCCAGACGATGCCGGGCTACGGAGTGACTCCCGCACCGCGCTCGACGGACCCGGCGACGATGCGCAACGCAGCGTTGTTCCGCGAAATCCGCGAGCGTTTCGGACGCGGGAACGCCGCACTGGATCGCGCCGACTATCCAGCGGCGATCGCGGAATTCGAAGCCGTGTTGAAGCGCAATCTCGTCGAGCCCCAGAACTCGACCGCGCACTACAATCTCGCGCTGGCACTTTCCGGAAGCGGTAATCTCGAGCGCGCAGCGTCCGAGCTGCGCATCGCAATCGAGCACGATCCCGGCTTCCTGGCAGCCTATGCGAACTTGATCGCGATCGAGCTGCGTCGCGGCGACGTAGCCGCCGCGCGCGAAGCCGCCGACAAATTCGTCAAGCTCGCGCCCGACTCGGCGCGCGCGCTCTACAGCCGCGGGCTGGTAGCGCTGCAAGCGGACGACCTGGCGACGGCGCGCGCCGATTTCTCGCGTTTGATCGCGAAGAATGCCGCCTACGCGCCGGCGCACTACGACCTCGCGCTCGTCGAGCTGCGCGGCGGCCGCTTCGAGAGCGCCGAACGGGAGCTGAACGCCGCCCTCGCTGTCGCACCGAATTATCCGCGCGCCCGCTTTGCGCTCGGCGTCTGCCTCTTGCGCGAAGGACGAAAGGACGAAGCGCGCCAGGCGTTCGATCGGGTTCTCCGCGACGCCGCCGATCCGGGTTTGCGCAATCTGGCGATGGCGATGCGCGACGAGCTCGCTCCGCGCTAGCTTCGCGATGCGGATTCTGCTGATCGAGGACAACGTCGAGATCGCCGACGCCGTCCGGAAGATGCTCGAGCGGGAACGCTACGCCGTCACCCAAATCGGCGACGGCGATAACGGGCTCGCACAGCTGGTCGACGGGGAATACGATCTCGCCATCCTCGATCTCGTCTTGCCAAAGCGCGACGGGTTTGCCGTCTGCGCGGAGGCCCGCGAAGGCGGCGTGACCACACCCGTGCTGATGCTGACGGCGCGCGACGCGGTCGAGGATCGCGTCCGCGGCCTGGATTGCGGAGCCGACGACTATTTGATCAAACCGTTCGAGGCCGACGAGCTCGTCGCGCGCGTTCGGGCCTTGCTGCGTCGCGCCGAACGACCGCCGACCCCCACGATCGAGGTCGGCAGCTTGCGCGTCGACCTGGCGGCGCGCCGTGCCTACGTCGGCGCTCGCGAAGTCGAACTCGGGACGACGGAGTTCCGGCTCCTCGAGTACCTCGCGCGCAACGCCGGCCTCGCGCTCTCGCGCGGCCAAATCCTCGACCGCGTCTGGGGCGACGAATTCAACGGCTCGAGCAACATCGTCGACGTGTACGTCGGGCAGCTTCGCCGCAAGCTTCGCGCGGCCGGAAAAGAGAACGCGATTGCGACCGTCTGGGGGGTCGGCTATCGACTGGTCACCTAGACGCGCCGTCGTGCGGCTGACGCTCTCATACTGGGCGATCTTCGCGCTCGTCGTCGTCGCGTTCGGCGCCGGCGCGTACGTAATAGAGGAAGGGGTCTACCGCGACGCGCTCGCACCGGTCCTCGGGACTCCGGAAGGACAGGCGGCCCTGGCGCGCGCGATGAGCCGCGTCGCTTACGCGATTCTGCTCGTCGCCACTCCCTTGCTGGCCGTCGTCGCCGCCGCTTCGTATCTGCTGGCGCGTGCTTCGATCGCGCCGTTGCAGGCCGCCGCCCAGCGAGAGCGCGAATTCGCCGCCGACATCGCCCACGAGATCCGAACGCCGCTCGCGACGATCGCATCGGTCGCGCAAGCCGCGCTCCCCGATGGGAACGTCGCCGAGCGAGCCGCGTTCGAGACGATCGCCGCCGCCGCGCTCGACGCTTCCCGTTTGGTCGGCGATCTCGCGCTCTTGGCGCGCGCCGGCGGTCCCGAGAAGCTCGAGCGTGAGACGATCGATCTGCGCGACACCGTCACGCGCGTCGCGCGCGAGTACGCGAACCGTAACCCTTCGCCGCGCTTCGAGGTCGAAGCCGAATCGGTCTTCGCCGAGGCCGACGAGCGGCGTATCGCGCAAGTCGTTCGCAACCTGCTCGACAACGCCGCCCGTCACGCCCAGAATGGCGTCCACGTCCTACTCCGCGCCGAAGGCCGGTACGCCGCGATCGTCGTCGACGATGACGGCCCCGGCGTTCCGGAAGAGCTCCGCAATCGTGTCTTCGAGCGATTGGTGCGCGCGGGCGACGGCGGAGGCAGCGGGCTCGGCCTCGCGATCTGCCGCTGGGTCGCGCGCGCCCATGGCGGCGACGTCGTGCTCGAGGATCGCGCCCGCTTCGTAGTACGCATACCCCGGCTGCATCCTTAGTAGCCTCCGTTTCCGCCCGGGGTTGAGGTAGGAGCCGGAACTCCGGGAGCGTTTGCCATTCCCGGCCGTGCGATCGACCAGACGCCGCCGAAGGAATGAATTCCGTTGCCGTTCGTCTGTCCGGCACCGCTGTCGCCGGCGTACGTGTAGAGAGGGTTGCCGTTGAATGCGAGTTGCGTTAGACCGTCGGGACGCGGGAAGCTGGAGAAACCGTTCGCCATGTGCGCTCCGGAGGGGACGGTGACGACGGGCCAAATGCCGGTGCATCCGTTCGACGCAAAGCACGTCGAGTTGTTGAACGAGTCGGCGCTGAGGACGTAGACGGTCAAGCCGCTCGGTGCGACGAAGCCGGAGCCGCCGGCGAGCGTCGCCGTTTGGAGAACCGGTCCCGGCGCTTGTGTCGGCGACTGCGTCGGCGCTTGGGTGGGATTCGAAGTCGGAAGGACAGACGGACTGCTGGAGCCGCCGCCCCCGCCGCAGCCCGTGACTGCGACCGCGAAGAGCGCGGGGACCAGGAGTCCCAAGTGGATACGCATTGTAGTTTTCTTACGCTTTCTTAAGGAATTCGACGATGCGACTCGGCGCATCGTTCGAGAGGAAGAGAGTGTGAACGCCGCGCGGCGTGACGATGTAGACGAACGAGCTATGCTCGTGCGCGTCTCCCCGCACGCCGAAGCGGTGCATGACGGCGAGCACGTCTGCACGTGGCCCGCCCACGAAGCGCCAGAGACGCGCGTCGGCGCCGAGACGGTTTGCGTACTCGGACATGACGAACGGCGTATCGTAACCCGGGTCGAGCGTCATCGTGACGAACGAGGCCTGCACCCGCGCCTTCTTTGCCTTGGCGAGCGCCGTCATGAAGACGGCGTTCGCGATCGGACAGGCGTCGGTGCAGCGCGTTGCGATAAACGTCAGCACGACAGGCTCCCGCCTCGTCGCCGCGTCGAGCGCGAACGCATTGCCACGCTGATCGATGAGGGCCGCCGACGCGTTCGCCGGGAGGAATGTGGCGAACGCGACGGCGGCTGCGACGAGAAGCGAAGACCAGGGATTGCGCATGCACCGGAGCCTACAGCCCCGGTGTGAGCGATCTCTAAGCGCGCTTCACGAATTTCCTCAGAGTTTTTTCACGAGCGCCGCTTAGGGTCGGCGGCATGAGAATTCTGCTCGCGCTGGCCTGCGCGTTGGGACTCGCAGGATGCACGCCGGG
>JAFAMS010000408.1 GCA_019233165.1 Vulcanimicrobiota bacterium
GCCTTTCACGCGCGGATCGAGCCGCTGCCACGCCCGAGTCACAGCGCGCGCAGCACTTCCTGTGTCATCCCGAGCGTAGCGCCGAAGGCGCGGAGTCGAGGGACCGACTCCAATCGCGCCATCCACACTTCGCACGCGGGCATTTGAGGGGCGAGCCCCCACGCCACTTCGATACTGCCGGGGCACGATCGATCCGCTGCTTTGCAAGATGGGAACGCGTCCCTCGACTCCGCTTCGCTACGCTCGGGATGACACCGGGATTCATCACACCTTCGTTGGGAGCGACTCGCCTAAGAGGCCTGAGGGGCGGAAGATCAGGACGAGGACGAGGACCGAGAAGACGATGACGTTCGTCCATTGGTCGGAGACGTATTGGGCGCCGAATGCCTCGATCACACCGATGAGAAAGCCGCCGAGCATCGCGCCGGCGAGATTTCCGATTCCGCCGAGGACCGCTGCGGTGAACGCTTTGAGGCCGGCCGAGAAGCCGTTGAAGAACCACGTCGTCCCATAGTAGACGCCCGAGACGAAGCCCGCCGCACCGGCGAGCGCGCTCCCGATCAGGAACGTGACGGCGATCGTCGTGTTGATGTTGATCCCCATCAGCTGCGCTGCGTCGCGGTCCTGCGCGGTCGCGCGCATCGCTTTGCCCAGCTTCGTACGGTAGACGAAGAGCTGGAGGGCGACCATCATCGAGACCGCGAGGCCTACGACGAGCACCTGCTTCGCCGCGATCGTCACCCCGCCGAGCGTCGCCGTCGGATTCGGGATGACGTCCGGGAACGGTACGGGCGAGGGCCCCTGCCACAGCTGCATCACGTTCTCGAGGATGAACGAGACGCCGATCGCGGTGATGAGCGGCGCGAGCCGGGGCGCGTTGCGCAAGCGCCGGTAGGCGACGCGCTCGATCAGGACGCCGACGATCCCGCAGAGCAGCATCGAAGCCGCGATCACGCCCAGCACGACCCCAACGAGCGCGCCGCCGTGCAGCTCGCCGGAGATTCCGAGCAGCGTCAGGATCGCGAGCGCAAAGAACGAGCCGAGCGTGTACACGTCGCCGTGGGCGAAGTTGATCAGCTCGATGATCCCATAGACCATCGTGTAGCCGAGCGCGATCAGCGCATAGATACCGCCCAGCGACAGCCCGTTTACGAGCTGTTGAAAGAACAGCTCCAAGACGAGGCTACGTCTTCAGCGTGATCTGGTTCGTGAATTGCGCCTTGCCGTTGACGATCTTGTAGAAGCTGAGCGCGCCGTTCGTCGTGTCGCCGTTCTTGTCGAAGGCCATCGCGCCGATCGGCGTTTGGAGATTTTTCGTCGCTTGGACGTTCTTCAGCACCTCGGCACGGGTCGGCACTTTTCCGCCGTTTGCCTTCGCCGCCTCCGAGATCGCGTTGATGATCACCTGGGCCGCGGCGTAGGCGTTCGCGCTGTACGGGCCGGGATCGCTCTTGAACTTCGCTTTATACGCCTCGATGAAGCTCTTGGCGCTCGGCAGCTTCTCGACGTCCGGCGCCGCCACGGTGTAGTAGCTTCCGTTTGCCATCGAGCCTGCGACCTTGACGAACTCCTCGTCGCTGATTCCATCGCCGCCGATGAACGGCATCGAGCCCATCCCCGTGTCGCTCATCTGCCGCCGCAAGAGCCCGCCGCCGCTGACCGTGACGCCGCCAAAATAGATCGCGTCGGGATTCGTCGCTTTGATGCGCGTCAGGAGCGCCTTGAAATCTTGCTGATTCTTGGTGAGGTGATCGTGGCCGAGGACCGTCCCGCCACCGGCCTTGAACGCCGCCTCGAAAACGTCGGCGAGCCCTTTGCCGTATGTCTCGTTATCGTCGACGATGTAGACTTTCTTCGCGCCAATTTGTTTGGCGAGCTCGGCGCCGACTTTGCCCTGATTCTGATCGCGGGTACAGACGCGGAAGTAGCTGTTCACGTCCGGATGCGACGTGCGGAGCTTTTTCGCGTCTTCGCCGATCGTCAGCCCGTCGTTGGTGTTGGACGGGCTGATCTGTACGAGCCCCGCGTCGTTGCTGATCGGGATCTCGGCCTTCGCGACGTTCGAGTTGAACGGTCCGACGACGCCGAGGACGGCCGCGTCGGAGACGAACGTCTTGAGATTTTGCGCTCCCGCTGCCGGATCGTGCGTCCCTTGCACGGCGTCGTCGAGCGTAGACGCTTGGAGCTGAATCCCACCGGGCAGCCCCTTGGCGTTGGCCTGCTCGACGGCGAGGATCACCCCGTTGTTCGTAGGTATCCCGTTGCTCGCGTCCCCGCCGCTCATCGGCAGGTCGACGCCGATCTTCACGGTTGGACCTGCGGCGTTCGCGGGGCCGCTCAAGAACGTCCCCAAAAGTGCGGCCGCGGCCGCAGCCGAGATCAGGCGCCGAACCAAACCGCTTGAACGCATCGACGGTTCCTCCTCGCAAAGTCGCGGAATCGGAGGGGGTTACGCCGAGGCGCTCAGGAGCTCCCGCACGGCCGCCGCGTTGAAGTACGCCGCTTGTGGATGGTGGATGACGATCGCCGCCGTCGACTGCTCGGGGACGATCTGATACGCCGACGTAAGCTCGGCGCCAATCGCTTCTTCGACCCCGAGCAAGCGCCAGACGATCTCGTGCTGTGCGAGCTCAGGGCACGCGCCGTAGCCCCACGAATAACGTTTCCCGCGATCGTCCGGCAGGCCGAGCTCTGCGCGAATCCGAGCGTGCGTGTGTTCGGCAAGCGCCTCGGCCGACTGCACGGAGAACCCGTGCAGAAAGTAGGCTTCGCTGTACTCGTTGCGCGCCTGGAGGTTTTCGATTCGTCCCGAAACGGCGGCGCCGACGGTGACGACCTGAAGTGCGATGACGTCGGTCGCGCCGCCTTCGCCTGGTTCGCGCAGATAGTCGGCGAGACACAGATGCTCGCCGCCCGCCTGACGCGCGAAGGTAAAGCGCGCGACCTCGCGCGACGGATCGTCGGGCGCGTAGACGATGACGTCGTCGTCGAGTCCGGCAGCGGGAAAGTAACCGTAAACGACCTTCGGCTCGAGCAAACCCTCGGCTTCGGCGAGCCGTTCGAAGCGCGCGAGACGCGGCGCGAACTCGTCGTTCACGAGCGCGTCCCATGCATCGCCCTTGACGTTCGCACCGCCCCACGAGAGCCGGTAGAGGCTCCGCAAGTCGAAGCACGGCCAGAGCTCGCGGACGTCGATCTCGCGCACGACTTTACGGCCGAAGAACGGCGCGCGCGGGACGTCGGCGACGCGCAACCGGTCGCGCGCAGTTCGCTTCGCAGCGGGCGCGTGGATCGCGGCACGGCCTGCGTCGCGTGCGGCAAACGCCTCGGCACGCTTGGTGTCGACAAACTTCTCGCGCCGTCCCGGCTCGCCGCTGAGGACGTCCATGATCTCGAGCCCTTCGAACGCGTCCTTCGCGTAGAACAATCCCGGTTCGAACCAGCGCGCACCGTCGTCGAGCAGCGCGATCCGCCGCCCGAACTCGCGATTGATCGCGGCGCCGCCGACGAGCACCGGGAAGCGCAGCCCGCGCGCATCCTGCTCTTGCACGCAAACCGGCATCTGCTTCGAGGTCGAGACGAGCAGCGCCGAGAGCCCGATCGCATCGGCGCCGACCTCGACGGCCTTCTCGAGGATCGTGTTCATCGGGACTTGCTTGCCGAGATCGTAGACGGTGTAGCCGTTGTTGCCCAGGATCGTCGCGACGAGATTCTTCCCAATGTCGTGTACGTCGCCGAAGACGGTCGCGAGAACGACCTTCCCCTTCGTGAGCCCTTCCGTCTTCTCGAGGAACTGCTCGAGGTGGGCGACCGCCTTCTTCATCACTTCGGCCGATTGCAAAACGAAGGGAAGGATCAGCTCGCCGCGTCCGAAGCGGTCGCCGACTTCCTTCATCGCCGGCAGCAGGACGTTGTTGAGGACGTCGACCGGATCGCGGCTCGCGAGCGCCTCGTCGAGCTTCGCTTCGATCCCCTCTTTGCGGCGGTGCAGGATCGCGTTGTGGATCCGCAGCTCGACCGGCGCGCCGCTGTCTTCGTCGGGTTCGGCGGCGCCTTGCGCGGCGGGCGCCGTCTTCGATTCGAAATGCTCGATCAGGCGCTGCAAGGCGTCCGGCCGGCGGTTCAGGACGAGATCGTCGCAAAGCTCGCGCTCGTGCGGCTCGAGCTCCGCGTACGGCGTGATCTCCTTGGGGTTCACCAGCGCCATGTCGAGCCCGGCTTCGACGCAGTGGAAGAGCATCACCGAATTGAGCGCGGCGCGTGCGTGCGGCTTGAGGCCGAAACTAACGTTCGAGATCCCAAGCGACGTGAGGACGCCGGGAAGCTCGCGCTTGATCGCGCGGATCCCTTCGATCGTCTCTCTCGCCGAATCGATGAATTCGGCGTCGCCCGTCGCGAGCGTGAACGTGAGCGCATCGAAGATCAGGGCGCCGTCCGGCAGGCCGTACTCTCCGGTGACGATTTGATGGATGCGCTTGGCGATTTCGAGCTTGCGGGCGGCCGTTTTGGCCATCCCTTGCTCGTCGATCGTGAGCGCGACGACTGCGGCGCCGTGCTCGCGCACGAGGGGCATCACCGACTCGATCCGCGTCCGTCCGTTTTCCAAGTTGATCGAGTTGACGATCGCGCGGCCGGCGTAGATCTTCAGCGCCTTCTCGATGACGCGGGCTTCGGTCGAGTCGATCATCAGCGGCGACTCGACCGACTGCGCGAGCTTCTTGACGATCGTCTCCATCTGCACGTCCTCGTCGGAACGCTCCGTGAGAGCGGTGCAGACGTCGAGCACGTGCGCGCCGCCTTCGACCTGTTCGCGCGCGACCTGAACGATCGCATCGTAATCGTCGGCCAACAGCAAACGCTTGATCTTGCGCGAGCCCTGCGCGTTGATCCGCTCGCCGACGAGCAACGGCCGCGGTTCTTGCTCGAGCGAAACCGCCGTCATCGCCGAGGCAGCCCATTGGACTCGTTCGCTCACCGGCGCACGACCGCTGCGGACGCGCGCCGCTTCGACGAACGCCGCGACGTGCGCCGGCGTCGTCCCGCAGCAGCCGCCGATCGCGTTGACGCCGAACTCGCGGACGAACGCGCCGAGCTCGCGCGCCATCTCTTCGGGCCGCTCCGGATAGATCGTCTCGCCTTTCGGCCCCATCAGCGGAAGCCCGGCGTTCGGGATCACCGAAATCGGGACGCGCGCGGTCTCGCCCAGATAGCGCACCGGCTCGCGCATGTGGGTGGGACCCGTCGAGCAATTCAATCCGATCGCGTCGATCGGAAGCGCTTCGAGCGTCACGCGGACGGAGCGAATGTCGCTGCCGAGGAGCATCCGGCCGGTGACGTCGAGGGTCGCCTGCGCCTGAATCGGAACGCGCCGCAGCCCGCGCTCGAACTCGCGAACGATCCCCGCGACCGCCGCCTTCATCTCCAACAGATCTTGGCTCGTCTCGATCACGAGCAGATCGACGCCTCCCTCGACGAGCGCTCGCGCCTGTTCGCCGTAGATCTCGACGAGACGGTCGAAGCTGATCTTCGAGAGCGTCGGATCCGAAGACGAGATGAGCATCCCGGTCGGTCCGAGCGCGCCCGCGACGAAGCGGGGCCGCTCGCGCGTCGCGTAGCGGTCGGCGGCGTTGCGCGCGATCTCGGCGGCACGGCGATTGACCTCGAGCGTCCGCTCGCCGATCCCGTCTTCGTCGAGCTTGAGCCGCGAAGCCGTGAAGCTGTCCGTCTCGATGACGTCGGCCCCCGCCTCAAGATAGGAGAGGTGGACCCCCTCGACGATATCCGGGCGGCTGAGGACGAGCGCTTCGTTGCACCCGTGCAGCTGCGGGCCGCCGAACGCTGCGTCGTCGAGCTCGAGGGCCATCAACTGGGTCCCCATCGCGCCGTCGAAGACCAACACGCGCTCGGTGAGCGCGGCGAGATAGGGGGCGAGCGTTGCCATCCTCCCTCACTATCGACGTGTCCGGCAGAATTCGCGCGGGATAATTGTCCACGAAAACGAAGCTTGGACCTAAGGAGACAATCGTGGCCGTCGAAGAGCTCCGCGCCGAGATCGAAGCGCGGCCCGCCGACCCCGCGACGGCGCGGCGGTTCGAGCGAACACGCCGCGACGTCGTCTACGACGAGATCGCGGCTTCGTGCGCCCTCGCCGGCGCGAACTTTTCCCCAACCGCGATCCGGCGTTTGATCGAGCGTGAGGCGACGGTCGGCGGGAGCCTCGCGGACCATCTGCTCGTCCTGGGGTATGCGCGCGCGGCGCTCGGGATCGCACGCGAACGCCCGCTGCGCGAGCCGGCCCGCCGCCTCGTCTCGGTCGCCGAGATCCAACGATTGCACGTCACGATCGTCTCGCCGGTCGCACTCCTGCGAAGCTCGGCGACACCGCCCGGCGCGTGGCGTCACGAGAACGTCCCGCCGGTGCGCGAAGGGATGGTGACGGTCCCGCATTGGCTGATCGAATTCGAGATGAACGCGCTCGCAGACCGCATCGGCGGCGGTCCGCGCAAAGGCGAGCTCTTCATGTGGCTGGCCGATACCTACGAACGCTTGCAGCGCATCCGACCGTTCCTCGAAGGAAACGGTCGCGTCGCGCGACTCGTCGTCAATCTCCTCCTCGCGCGCACCGGCTATCCGCCGGCAACGCTCGGGCACGCGCTCCTCGCGCCGTACGAACGCGCCCTGCGCAAAGCCGACGCCGGCGACCGCGGCCCGCTCGCCGAGATCTTCGAACGCGCGGTGCGCGCAAATCTCGAACGCCTCGCCGCCGCACTCGTCGCACCCGAAGCGCTGCGTCCGCTCGCGGAACTCACGCGCCCGGGCGCAAGTCTCGATGCCCTGCGCAAAGCCGCGCAACGCGGCCGCCTGCGAACGGTCCCGCGCGGCCGCGACGTCCTCTCCACCGCCGAATGGGTCGAAGCGTATCTAACGCAAAAGTCCCGCGCGGGAAGGCCTAGTAGCCGAAACGTACCGCGATCATGAGCGTGAAGGCGACGAAGAATGCGGTGATCTCGATCGTTCCGGCTTGGA
>JAFAMS010000418.1 GCA_019233165.1 Vulcanimicrobiota bacterium
GATGCCGTTCGAGCTGCTCTCCGTCCGGGACGACGGTCCGATTCGGGCCGTCACCCTGGAGCGCCCCGAAGTCCACAACGCGATGAGCGAAGGCCTCATGGACGAGGTCGGCGCCGCGCTCGCCGAGGCCGAGCGCCTAGGGCTGACGGCGTTCGTGGTGACGGGCTCCGGGGAGCGCTCGTTCTGCTCGGGCGGCGATCTCAAAGAATTCGACCTGCTCCGCACGCGCGAGGCGACGGTCGCGATGTCGCTGCGGATGCAGCGGCTCTCCCGCGCGCTTCGCCGCTCCCCGCTGATCTCGATCGCCGCGTTGAATGGCGACGCCTACGGCGGCGGGCTCGAATTCGCGCTCGCGTTCGATCTGCGTGTCGCCGCCGCGCATGCGAGGTTCGGATTCTTGCAGGTCACGCTCGGAATCACGCCCGCATGGCGCGGCGTTTCGCGGCTGCGCGAGCTGGTCGGCCGCTCGACAGCGCTCAAGCTGCTCCTGACCGGCGAGCGTTTCGACGCACAAGCCGCGCTCGCGTACGGTCTCGTCGATCGGATTGCGAAAGGCGACGTGCTCGAAGAGGCGTTGCACCTCGCGCGAACGATCGCCGCGCACTCGGGGCTCGCCGTGCGAACGCTCAAGGCGATGGTCGACGCGCCGCCCGGCGACGACGACGAGGCGCTCGAGCGCGAAGCGGGGATGTTCGCAGAGGCCTGGCTTTCAGACGCGCATTGGGCCGCCGTCGCGGCGAGCGCCGCGGCTCGCCGCAAGCGCTAGCAGCTCGCCCTCGCGCGCCGGATCCAAGCCGGCTTTCCATGTCCACGCGGGATCGCGTTCGTGCGCCCACGCGAGCGTCGCGGCGATCGTTTCGTCCAGCGGCCGAATCTTCAATCCTTGCGCTAGCGCGCGCGAGACGTCGGTGCGCATCAGGCCGTCCTCGCGCGCGCTTCGCGGGATCCACAACGGGAGCTCGCTCCACGGCGCGACACCCGCCTCCTCGAGGAACGCTTCGTCGACCCAGACGAAGCGCGCATCGGAACGCGCGACGCGCCGCGAGGCATCGAGCAGCTCGCCGAGGCCAAGTCCGGGCGGCAACGTCGCGTTGAACGTCCCGGCGAGTCGCGCGTCGAGCGCCGCGACGATCCACGCCGCCAGATCGCGGACGTCGATGAACTGCACCGGGAGCGCCGGCTCGCGCGGCGCGAGCACCTCGCCGCCGCGGGCGACGCGAACCGGCCAATACGTGAAACGATCGGTCGGATCGTGCGGACCGACGATGAGTCCGGGACGAATGACGAGCGTCCGCTCTTCGCCGAAGACGGAAGCGGCTTCACGTTCGCAAAGTGCTTTCAGCGCGCCGAAGCTTTCGATCGTGAACGTCGTGGGATCCGCGCCCTCGGGGAGTTCGGCGACCCGTGTCGCTTCGTTTGGTGGCTCCTCGGCGTTCGCATAGACCGAGACGCTGCTGATGAAACAGTACAGGCCGGCGCTCCGGTTCGCTTCGGCCGAGCGGCGTACGTCGCCCGGAAGGTGTCCGCTCAAATCGACGACCGCGTCGAACTGCGAGCTGCCGAAATCCAGCCTTTGCGCGGCGCGCTCGCCGAGGATCGTCGTCGCCTGCGGGAAGAGCTCCGGATTCGATTTGCCCCGATTGAACAGGACGATCTGATCGCCCCGCGCGAGCAGCATTTCGACGAGATGGCGCCCCAGGAAGCGCGTCCCGCCCAGGACCAGGATTCGCATCGGGTGTACCTACGACGCATGCCGGAACCGACGCTGCAACCACTTCAGCCGCTCGTCATTATCCCGAAATTAACGCCCGCGATTTGGGGCGGCGACGCGCTCGTGCGAACGTACGGGAAGAACGGCGACGTCTTGGCGACGCTCGGAGAGTCGTGGGAGTGTTGGGACGAAAACGCCGTCCGCGGAGGGCCGTTCGCCGGGAAGACGCTCGCGGAGCTGCGCGTCGAGCTCGGCGCGCGCCTCATGGGGACGCTCAATCCGAACCGAATTTTCCCCGTGCTCACGAAAATCATCGACGCGCGTCAGTCGCTCTCGGTGCAAGTCCATCCCGACGACGCCTACGCGCAGCGCGTCGAGCATCAGCCGTTCGGGAAAACGGAGTGTTGGGTGATCCTCGCGGCGGAGCCGGGCGCCGAGCTCGTCCTCGGCTGGACGCATGCGACGACCCGCGAAGAATACGAGCGGCGCGTCAAAGACGGGACGCTCGGCGACATCCTGCGCCGCGTCAAAGTGAAGCCGAACGACGCGTTCTACCTCCCGTCGGGGACGCTGCACGCGATCGGCGCCGGGATCCAGCTCTTCGAGACGCAACAGGCGAGCGATCTCACATACCGGATCTTCGATTGGAATCGCGTCGGGCCGGATGGCAAGCCACGCCAGCTGCACGCCGACAAAGCCGCCGACGTGCTGAATTACGCGGCCGGAACGACCGCGCAAACGAAGCACCTGAGGTACGCGATCGACGGCGTCGAGGTGGAGTCATTCATCGCCGATCCGCGCTTCGTCGTCGAGACGATTTCCGTCAGCAAGAGAGGAACGCTCCGT
>JAFAMS010000475.1 GCA_019233165.1 Vulcanimicrobiota bacterium
CGTCCCGAGGACGCCTATCACGATCGTATCGGCGATTCCGAGGAACTGGTCGGCGACGACCGCGAGCGCGTTGGGCGCACCGAGCCGCCACAACGCCGCGGGGACGTTGCGGTGGTCGACGATCATCCCGCGCGTCTTAGCGGCGGAGCTCGTCGAGGGCGCGGAAGAGGGCTCGGACTTCGTCCGCTCCGGTGTAGAAATGGGGCCCGACACGGATGCCGCAACCCGGGCGGTAGTCGACGAAGATGCGCCGCGCGTTCAGTTCTGCGACGATGCCCTCGCCGCCGGGGACGTCGAGCCCGATCCAACCGGTCCGCCGCTCCGGTTCGCGAGGCGTCGGCGTCGGGATACCGCGCGCGTCGGCCTCGGCGAGGATCATCTCGGTGAGTGCGGTGTTGTGCGCGCGGATCGCCGGGATCCCGACCTCGAGCACGAGCTCGTGTCCGGGCCGCGCCTGCAAGTACGCCTGCACGGAGGGCGTCCCGTTGCCGAAGCGTTTCATCCCAGCCGCATACTGCATCGGCGGCGGCTCGAACGCGAACGGGGCGCGGTGCGCCATCCAGCCGGTCGCGGTCGGTTCGAATTGCGCGCGCAGCTCGGGACGGACGTAGATGTAGCCGCAGCCCGGGCCGCCGCAGAGCCACTTATGGCTCCCACCGACCGCGACGTCGACGCCGAGCGCGACGACGTCGACCGGGACGATCCCCGCGGTTTGATAGACGTCGAGGATCGTGAGCGCTCCGACTTCACGCGCGCGCCGCGCGATCGGCGCGACGTCGACGAGCGCGCCGGATTGGAAGTAGGCATGCGAGAGGACGACGACCTTGGTGCGCTCGCCGATCGCCGCGACGATGCGCTCGGTCGGGATCGTCCGTCCGTCGTCGGTCGGGACGCGAATCGTCCGCGCACCGCGCCGTTTCCACGCTTCCCACACATACGTCAGCGACGGAAACTGCAACGCTTCATAGACGACTTCGTTTTGCTCGTCGCGCGCGTCCCACGGGAGCGATGAGGCGAGCGTCTCTTGCAGCGACGAGACGTTCGGCGCGAGCCCGACGCTCCCGGGCGGCGCGCCGACGATCCTTCCGATCCCGTCGGCGATCGCATCGATCTCGGGGAGCCAGCGTTCCCACGCCTCCGGGCCGTCGCGCGACCAATCGTCCCAAAACGTCGCGAGCGCGTCGCGCGCCGCCAGCGGCGCCGCGCCCATCGAATGGCTGATCAGATACGTGCACGCGTCGAGATTGGCAAAGCGTTCGCGCAAACGCGGCGCCGGCGGTGCGATCACGGCGCGGGGACTCCCTCGCCGAGGACCGTTCGAACTTCCCACAGCTCGGGGAAGAATCGCTTCTCGAGCGTCGTTTGCAGATAGCGGACGCCCATCGACCCGCCGGTCCCCGGCTTCCCTCCGATCATCCGCTCGACCATGCGGACGTGCCGTCCGCGCCACAGCAAGAAACGCTCGTCGAACTCGATGAACGCTTCGAGCAGAAGATAGAGGTCGACGTGCTGCTCGGCTCCGTCGTAGATCGTGCGGAACGTTTCGATCAGCTCGTCCGGCGTAGACGTCTCATAGCCGCGTCGCGCGAGAAAGCTCTTGAGCGCATCGTAGAGCGTCGGTGAGGCGAGCCGCCGCTCGAGCCGCGCGCGTTCCGCATCGTTTTGTTCGAGATGCCGGAGGTAGCCGGTCTTGCCGACGCCGCACGCAAACTCGAGCTCGCGAAACTGCGCGGATTGAAAGCCGCTCGCGGGGTTGAGCAGGGCGCGAAATTCGTTGAACTCGTGCGGTGTCATCGTCTCCAAGACGTCGACCTGCTCTTCGAGGACGCGCTGGATCGCGCGGACGCGGCCGAGCGCCCGCGTCGTCCGCAACGGATCGTCGGCGCCGAGATGGCGGATCGCCGCGTCGACCTCGTGGAGCACTTGTTTGAACCACAGCTCGTAGACCTGATGGACGACAATGAAGAGCATCTCGTCGTGATGTGGCGGATTCGACCGCTGCTTCTGGAGCGCGAGCAAGTCGTCGATGCAGAGGTACGATCCGTACGTCAAGCGTTCGGGCATCGCCCGGCCTTCGACGCGCCAGGCGGCTCCGCCGCCCCGCGCGAAGGCGGCCCGCAATCATGCGGATCGGGCGCATCTTCGGGATCGAGATCACGGTGCACGTGACCTGGCTCTTCGTGTTCGCGCTCGTCGCCTGGTCGCTCTACAGCGACCTCGGCCCGTTCCGCCACGTCGAAGGCTCGAATGCCGAGCGGATCGCGCTCGCCGTCCTCACCGCGTTGCTCTTCTTTGCAAGCGTGCTGATTCACGAGCTCGCGCATTCGCTCGTCGCGCGCCGGCAAGGGATCCCGGTCCGCGGGATTACGCTGTTCATCTTCGGCGGCGTCTCGCAGTTCGAGGAGGAGGCGCAGACGGCGCCCGTCGCCGCCTGGGTCTCGGCGATCGGACCGCTGACGAGCCTCGCGCTCGCCGCGCTCTTCTACGGGCTCGGCGCGCTCGCCGGACTCCGCTCGGCGGTCGGGACCGCCTTTGGGTATCTGGCGTTTGCGAATCTGTTGCTCGCGATCTTCAATTTCATCCCGGCCTATCCGCTCGACGGCGGCCGCGTGCTGCAAGCGCTGGTCTGGCGTGCGACCGGCGACAAGTATCGCGCGACGCAATCCGCGGTCACGATCGGCCGGATCTTCGCGTGGCTGATGATCGCGCTCGGGATCACCGAAACGCTCGTCGGCGGCGTTACCGGCGGCCTCTGGCTGACGTTCATCGGGTGGTTCCTCTTGCAAGCCGGCGCCGCCGAAGGGATGCAGGCCGAAGTCAAACGGGCCCTCGGCGGCCACACCGTCGGCGAGCTCGCGACGGCAGGGACGCCGATCGCCGCCGACGCGACCGCGGAGCAGGCGCTGCAAACGATGCTGCGCTCCGGGAACCGCGCGCTACCGGTAATGCTCGGCGATTCGCTCCTCGGAATGGTGACGCTCGACGACATCGGCAAAGTCCCGCCCGAAGAGCTTGCGCGCACGTACGTCACCGCGATCATGACGCGCGCCGACGACTTGACGACCGTCGCACCGGAAACGCCCGCAATCGAAGCGATGCACGTCCTTGCAAAAGGCGGGCTGGAGCAGCTTCCGGTCGTCGGCGCGGGCGGAAACCTCGTCGGATTCTTGACGCAGGAGAGCGTGCTGCGCTGGGTTTCGGCGCAGCGCCACTTGCAGAGCCTGCGCGTCGCGCGTTAGCGGGAGTCCGCCGCCTCGAGCGTCGGTTCGAGTGCAAAGAGCGTGTCGACGCCGGTGATCCGGAAAAGACGCCGAATCGTGCCGCCCTCTCTCGCGACGACGCAGAGTTTGTTACCGAAGCGCTTGTGTGCGCGGACGAGCACTGCCAGGACGCTCGAGTCGGCGTAGCTGCACTCCGAGAGATCGACGATGACGCGCCTTCCGGCTCCGCATTGATCCAGCATCGTTTCGAGCTCGGGTGACGAACTCAAATCGATCTCGCCGAAGACGTGGACGACATCCGAGTTGCCCCGATCTTCGTAGATGCAAGCGTTCTGCGCGGTCGTGTGAGCAAAGGGTGTCGGTATCATGTACGCAAGCCTACACCTCACGCCGGTGGCGTTCAAGCAGGCGAATAGAGCCGCTAATGCACGGTTATCTTAGGCGTGATTCGTTCGCGAGAGCGCGAACGCGCGCGCCGCATCCAAGAGCGGTCCCTGGATCTCGTTGAGATCGCCGTCGCGCAGCATCAACATCGGAACTTTGTCGTTCAGCCTGGGATTGCTCCCGTGAAACCAAGCCTGAGCGAGGCTCCGTTCGCCGACGGCCGAGATCATCGACGCGAGCTGCAACGCGAAGCGGAGCGTATGCGGCCGCTGCGGCTCGCGGTCGGTCATCCATTGCTGAACGGCGCGCGTCTCCTTGACGCCGCCGATGACGGCGACCGTGGTTGCCCCCAGCAAGTCGACGAGCTCCCGGACCACCTCGACGATCGGCATGGCCATCGCGTGGTCGTGCGCGTGGAGGT
>JAFAMS010000217.1 GCA_019233165.1 Vulcanimicrobiota bacterium
GCGGGCCGAAGACTTCTGGGGCGATGCCCAGCGCGCCCAACGGGTAATGAAGGAGCTGGCCGAGCTGCGCGAGGAGAGCGACGCCCTTGCGCGCGTCGAGACGCTGCTCGACGACGCCGCCGAGACGCTCGAGGTGCTGGGCGGCGAGGAAGGCGCGGCGGCCGATGCGGATGCGGCGATCGGGGACGCGCAGGCGCGGCTGGACGAGCTCGAGATGGCGGCGAACTTCGATCGCGAGTACGACGGGCACGGCGCGATCGTCACGATCAACGCCGGCGCCGGCGGCGTCGACGCCGCCGATTGGGCGCAGATGCTCGCGCGGATGTACGTACGCTGGGCCGAGGCCAAAGATTTTCCGGTGACGGTCAGCGACGAGTCGCCGGCCGAAGAAGCCGGCTTGAAGTCAGTCACGTTCTTCGTGCGCGGGCGCAACGCGTACGGGATGCTCGAAAGCGAGCGCGGCGTCCATCGTCTCGTTCGCATCTCACCCTTCGATCAGCAGCATCGCCGCCACACCTCGTTCGCGTCGGTCGACGTCATCCCGGAGCTCGAGGGTCACGAAGGCGCGGCCTTCGAGATCAAACCGGACGAGATCCGCGTCGAAACCTTCAAGGCCGGTGGTGCCGGCGGGCAATACGTGAACAAGACCGAGTCGGCGGTACGGATCGTCCACATCCCGACCGGGACCGTCGTCGCGTCGCAACAAGAGCGCTCGCAGATGCAGAATCGCGACGTGGCGATGAACATCTTGCGCGCCAAGCTCGTTCAGCGCGAGTACGAGGAGCGGCAGACGAAGCTCTCCGAGCTGCGCGGCGAGCGGCGGGCGAACGAGTGGGGCTCGCAGATCCGCTCGTATGTGCTCCAACCGTATTCGCTCGTGAAAGATCATCGCACCGGCGTCGAGACCGGGAACACGCAAGCGGTCCTCGACGGCGAGATCGACCTGTTCATCTGGCCGTACCTGCAACAGCGGAACAAAATTGCCTAATCCGAGCGTCGACGTCGTCGTCGTTTGTTGGAACGACAAGGCGAACATCACGAAGGCCCTGGACTCGGTCTTCGCGCTCCCAGAAGTGCGTGAAGATCCGCATTTTGCCAACGTCGTCGTCTCCGACAACGGCTCGACCGACGGCTCGCGCGAGTTCATCCGCGAGCGCTACGGCGACCGGGTAACGATCGTGGAAAACGGCGCGAACCTCGGCTTCGCGGCCGCGTGCAACCGGGCGTTCGTTGTGACCTGGTCTCCCTACGTCTACTTGCTCAATCCCGACGCCGAGCTGAAGGCCGGCGCGCTCCGGGAGATCGTCGCCTTCATGGAAGCGCATCCGCGTTGCGGGATCGCCGGCTCGAGAATCTACAATCTCGACGGCTCGATCCAGCGCGATGCGGTCGGCGAATTCGACACGTGGGCCGGGGCGTTTCTGCGCTCGAGCGCTTGGGGAGAGCTCCCGCCGTTGCGCCGTTTCGCAAACGGCGCGTCGTTGCGCGAATGGGATTTTTCGACGCCGCGAAAAGTCGATATCGTGATCGGCGCCGCGATGGCAATCCGCCGCGAGCTCTTCGCCCAGGTCGGGATGTTCGACGAACGGTTCTTCCTGTATCACGAGGAAGTCGATTTCGCGAAGCGAGCCGCCGGCGCGGGCTGGGAAACGTGGTACGTCCCCGCAAGTGAAGCGGTGCACGAAGGGCGCGCGAGCGCGCGCGGCTCGTACAACGTCGAAACGCGCAAACAGCGCTCGCGGCGCGCCTACTGGCTCAAACACCACGGGCCGCTCTGGTACGGCTCGCTCGTGGCCGCGCTGGCGGGGCGATATGCCTTGTACGCCGGCGCCGCGGCGGGAATAGCTATCGCCGCGCGGAGGATGCTCGGCCGGTGATCGCTCCCGAGAACGTCGTCACGTTCGAGAAGATCGAAGGGTTCCGCGTCCTCAAGTCGTTCGGCTACGCATACGGTCAGGCGAGCCGGCCGAAGAACCTGCTGCGCGCCACCTTCCGCAGCATCGGCGCGTTCATCGGCCTGGCGCCGATCGAGTATCTTACCGACGCCGAACGCGCACGCGCGGATTCGCTCGACGCGCTGATCGCGCGCGCGAACGCCTTGGGTGCGAACGGAATCCTCGGCTTGCAATTCCAAGTCGCCGAGCAGTCCGACGGCTCGACGCGCGTCGTCGCCTTCGGCGAAGCGGTTTTCCTCGACCCGGACCCGAATACGGCGCCTCCGCAGCGATGAGCCTCGAAGAGCGCGCGCGAAGGGAACGCCTCCTCGGACGTGCGGTGCGCGCCGTCGAAAACTGCCGCAAGTGTCAGATCGGGTACACCCGCACGCATCCGGCGTACGGTGAAGGCGACCCGTGCGCGCGACTGATGCTCGTCGGCGAAGGGCCAGGCGAGACGGAAGACCGCCTTGGCCGGCCGTTCGTCGGCCGCGCCGGTGAACTGCTCGACAAGATGATTGCGTCGATCGGGCTCGCGCGCGAAGACGTTTTCATTTGTAACACCGTCAAGTGCCGCCCGACCTTCGACGACGGCGTCCGGCTGCGCAATCGCGCGCCGGCACCGGAAGAGATGGCGAACTGCCGGCCGTACCTCGACGAACAGATCGAGATCGTGCGCCCCGCGGTCATCCTCGCGCTGGGCGCCCCCGCGGCGAAGTCGTTTCTCGGCGATCGCTTTTCGATCACGAAACAGCGCGGAATTTGGTATGACGGGCCGCACGGGATCCCGCTGATCGCAACGTTTCACCCGGCGTACATCTTGCGTCAGACCGGCGGGGAGATCAACGCGGTCAAGCGGCTGGTCTGGGCGGATCTCAAGCAAGTTCGCGCTCGGCTCGACGAGCCGCCGCCGGAGGCTCGCTCGGACGTGGTGCAAGAAGCGTTGTTCTAATTCGTCCGAGTGCGGGTATGAGGGGGCCCGAAAGGACGAATACCTGTGAAGCATCTTTCGACTCGCATTTTCATCGGCGCAGCGCTCATCGCGTTAGGCTGTGCAGGTGGCGTGAGCGCCCAGACGCCCCAAGTCCCGCCGACGCCGACGGCCGGGCCGACCGCTCTCCCGCCGCCGGGTGCGCCCCTCGATCGCTCGAAGATCGCGCCTCCGCAGCCATTGACCGCACACCCCGGTCCGGTGCAAGGGACGACGTCGGCAACGGGGATCGACATCATCGCGGGAACCGATGGCTTCCACACCTTTGCGCAAGCCGTCTCCGCGTCGGGCTTGATGGACACGCTGCACGGCTCCGGGCCGTACACGATCTTCGCTCCGACGGACGTCGCGTTCGCGCGGCTTCCCGCCGGCCAGTTGGACGCGTTGCTTCGACCCGAGAACCGCGAGCGTCTGCGCGCGCTGGTGATGTACCTCATTGTCCCGAGCGACGTGCACATGGACGCGATCGGACGCTCGCGTACGGTTCCGACGCTGCTGGGCGAACCGGCTGCGTTGCAGCGCTCGGCGAGCGGCGCGTTCACGTTCAACGGCGCGAACGTCATCGAACGTGACGTGCAGGCCTCGAACGGTGAGGTCGACGTCATCGACAGCATCGTCCTCCCGCGACGCAATCCGGCCGACCAAGGCAAGAACGCGACACACTAGAAGCTAGGGGCGTGACGCCCCAAACGATCTGGTTCGACGAAAAGGCTCGCCGCTGCGGATATCCCAGCGGCGAGGCCTTTGCGCAGGCGCACGGCCTCAAGCGGTACCGGCTCGACCAGATCTATCGCGCGGCTGCGAAGGAACTCGTCGGCGAGCTCGATGCGATCACGACGCTTCCCAAAGAGCTGCGTGCGGCGCTCCAGGGCGAAGGGTTCGAGCTCGACGGCGTCGTCCCGGCGATCGTTCAACGCTCGGGCGACGGTCAAACGACGAAAGGCTTGTTCCGCTTGGCCGACGGCTCCGACGTCGAAGCGGTGCTGATGGAGCACCACGGCAACCGGAGCACCGTCTGCATCTCGAGCCAAGCCGGATGCGCCTTTGCGTGCGCGTTCTGCTCGACCGGACAAGCCGGGTTCACGCGCAATCTCGAAGCCACGGAAATCTTCGATCAAGCGCGCTTTTTCGCGCGCGAGCTCGCGAGCCGCGAGAAGAAGGTCACGAACATCGTCTTCATGGGATGGGCGAGCCGTTCCACAACTACGACGCCGTCATGGACGCGGTCCGTTTGCTCGCCGATCCAAAGGGATTCGGCTTGGGCCACCGGCACATCACGATCTCGACGGTCGGGCTCGTCCCGCAGATCGATCGCTTCTCCGGCGAGGGCCTGCAGGTCAATCTCGCGATCTCGCTTCACGCGCCGAGCGACGAGCTGCGCTCCAGGATCATGCCGGTGAACCGCCGCTACAAGCTCGACGAGCTGATGGCGGCTTGCGGCCGTTACATCGCGCGAACCAATCGAAAGATCTTCTTCGAATATGTCATGCTGGCCGGCGTCAACGATACGACGGAGTGCGCGCGCGCGTTGGCAGCGTTGATGCACGGGCCGCTCTACCACGTCAACTTGATCCCGTACAACTCCACGCCGGATGGGGACTTCCAGGGGACGAGCGACGCAGGCATCAAGGCGTTCAAGCGCGAGCTCGAGATGAGGGGCACCGTCGCGACGATCCGCGTCCCGATGGGTCGCGACATTGCGGCCGCGTGCGGTCAGCTGCGCGCCCAGACGCAACCCAAGGTCAAACTCGCTATTGCCGAGTAATCGGGTCCCGGCGAGCCCTCGGGTTCGCCAGCTTCGCGGCGACGACATCGCGGCGATGCGTCAGCTCCTCGACGTGTTCGCCACTGCCTTCGGGGAGCCGGAAAACTATCGCGAGCGTCAACCTTCCGATGCGTACCTGCGCGCGTTCCTAGAACGGTCGGATGCGGTTGCCCTTGCGGCAGTCGTCGAAGAAGCCGTCGTCGGCGGTCTCGTCGCCTACGTCCTCACGAAATTCGAGCAAGAACGCTTCGAAGTCTACATCTACGACCTGGCCGTTGCAGCCGAGTTCCGCAGGCGTGGAATCGCGACCGCGTTGATCGAGGACCTTCGAAGGATCGCAAGGGAGATCGGTGCGTACGTCATCTACGTTCAAGCCGATCGGGGCGATGACGCCGCCACCGCTCTGTACGAGTCACTCGGAAAGTGCGCAGAGGTTCTGCACTTTGACATCGGCGTGTAACCGGAGGGAATTGTGTCGCTCGAAATGCTCAATACGATCGCAAGTTTGCTGACCGTAACGATCGTAGCAACCACGGCTCTCGCCGCCCTCGTGCAGATGCGGCATTTGCGTGCCGGCAATCAAATCAACGCAGTGCTGACGATCGGCGAAAAGCTCGGCAGCCGGCAGTTTTCCGACGCGTTGACTTTGGTCAACTCCAGAATGGAAGAGCTTCTTGCCGATCCCGCATTTCGCGATCATGAGATTGCCAGATTCCGCCAGGCGCCGCCTCCTGTCGCGAGCGAGTCTCATCTCGAGATGCACCGGGCAGCGATCTTCGTCGGAAACACGCTGGACGAGATCGGTCTGCTGATCAAGAACAGGATCGTCGATCCGCGACTCATGGTCGACCAGTACTGCGCGATCGCGATCGGGGCGTGGAAGCGTCTGGAGTCCTATACGGCCTTAGGACGTGATGCCAGTAGTGCGGAAACGTGGGACAATTTTGAATACTTTGCGGTCTTATCGGAAGATTGGTTGCGGCGTTATCCCAGTACGTATCCTCGGGGCGTCCGGCGGATGGAACTCCACAATCCGTGGTCGATCGCGGAAAGGGGCGAACGTGGCGTCGTGGCGTGACGTCCGGCGCATGGCGTTGGCGCTTCCGG
>JAFAMS010000220.1 GCA_019233165.1 Vulcanimicrobiota bacterium
CCCGGCGCTCAGCGACGCGGCGAAGGACCGCGTTCACGAGCCCGGCAGTTCCTCGATGACCGTATTTCTTCGCGATACCAACCGACTCGCCGACGGCCGCGTGCGGCTCGACGTTCATCACGGCGAGCTGGTAGGCACCGAGCCGCAAGATCTCGCGAATCGTCGGCGGCAGCGTCGCCGCGCGCTCTCGAACGAACGGCTCCAGGACCCAGTCCAGAAACCGTCGCGCCTTGATCGTGCCGTACGCGAGCTCCGTCGCGAAAGCACGGTCGCGCGCGTCGAGGTTTGCCGACTTGGCGCGATAGTCGAACGCTTCGTGCGCGCCGCGTCCGCGGCCGTCGCGCGGAAAGACGTCGCGCACGACCGCGAGCGCGAGCTCGCGCGCGGTCAAAACGCGCTCCCCGCCATCGCGGGGCGGTTCGGCGGGATCAAGCGCTCGATCTCGACCGCGCCTTCCCCGCAGGCAACGAACAGGCCGCGATCCCGCCATACCGTCCCCGGTGGCCGAGGCGGACCGACGGACTCGAGCGGACGGGTCGCAACGATCTTGCACGTTACGCCGTCGAGCGTGCCCCGCGCGAGCGGGCGCGGTGCGAGCGAGCGGACGAGCGCGTCGACGCGCGGCGCCGGCACCCGCCAGTCGATCGAAAAGTCTTCGGCGCGCAACGGACGCGTCAAGGTCGCTTCGATCTCCCGCTCCGAAGCGAGCCCCGCTTGCGGACGGCGCGGGAGCGCTCCGCCCTGCGCGAGGGCGACCGCTTCTTCGAGAAGCCGCGCGCCGTCTAGCGAGAGCCGCGCTTCGAGCTCGCCGTACGTCTCGCGCGCGCCGAGCGGCGAGCTTTGCGCCAGGACGATGTCGCCGGTATCCATCCCGGCATCCATCACGATGATCGTAACCCCCGTCGTCGCGCGCAGATCGCGAATCTGCGCCTGAAGCGGCGTCGCGCCGCGGTAGAGCGGGAGCACGCTCGGGTGAACGTTGAGCGCGCCGAGACGCGGAATCGAGAGGATCGCGGACGGCAAGATTTTGCCGTACGAAGCGACGACGAAAAGCTCGGGCGCGAGCGCTCGCAGCTCGCCGGCGAACGGTCCGAGCCGCAGCGGCTCGAAGACCGGAACCCCCAGCTCGAGCGCGGCAACTTTCACGGGTGTCGGGCGCAGTCGCTGGCCACGCCCCGATGGACGGTCAGGCTGTGTAACCACGCCAGCGAGCGTCGTTCGTCGCGCCAGCGCCCGCAGGCTCGGAACGGCGAACTCGCTCGTCCCGAAAAATAGCGCGGTCAGATCGCCGGCGCTTCGGCCTCCGCGACCTCTTCTTCGGTGAGCGCGGGCCGGACGTTCTTCGCCTTGTCGACGTACAAAACGCCGTCGAGATGATCCATCTCGTGCTGCAAGCAGCGCGAGAAGAGATCGGCGGTCCCTTCAACCGAGATCCTGCGGCCGTGGCGGTCGAGGCCGGCGCACACGACGCGCTCGAAACGCGTCACGTCGCCGATGAAGCCGGGGACCGAGAGACAGCCTTCAATCGATTCGAGCTCGCCTTCGGTCACGGTGAACTTTGGATTGATGATGACGAGCGGCCCGTGGGACGGATCCTCATCCTGAAGGTCGACGACGAACAGCCGCTTTCCAACGTCGATCTGCGGCGCGGCGAGACCGATCCCCGGCGCCGCATACATCGTCGCGAACATGTCGTCGATCAGCTGTTGGAACAGCGGCTCGCGAATCTCGTCGACGTCGACTTTCTTTGCGACTTTTCGGAGCGTCGGGTGATTGTCCGTGAGAATCGTCCGCACGTAGGCCATGACACCATTGTAACTCCGCCGTCCCCCGTGAGGTTTCCCACCCTTAGATGGCAGCCGCGGCAAGCGCTCGACCCCGCCCTTTCCCCGCGTGGCCGACCATTGGAACCGCGATCTTGGTGCTCGTCGCGGGTCTCTTCACCGGGATCGTCGCCGGGATTCCCTCGGTGTTGATCTTCGGTCCATCGAAGAATCCGGCTTCGGTCGGCAACGGGATCATCGAGGCGGCGTTCTATCTCGGCGCGGCCGCGGTGTTGATTCCGTTGCTCGAACGGATCTCGGGCCGTTCGCTCGAGGAGCTCGGCTTGCGGCCGCTCTCACCGCGCGACTGGGGCCTCGCGCTCGGCGGACTCGGCGCCGTCCTGTTGCTGCAGTTCCTCTATCAATTCGTCCTCATCGGCACGCATCAACAGAATCACGTGCAGGCCGGGTTCGAGAACTTCAGCGTGACGTCGTTCGATTCGGGCGCGCTCATGCTGCTCACCGGTGCCGTCATCGCGCCGATCGTCGAAGAGCTCTACTTTCGCGGGTTGATCTTCAACGCGCTGGCGGTGCGCATGCCGGCGATCTGGGCGGCAATCGCGAGCGGGATCCTCTTCGGCGCGGCACACGGGGATCTCGTCCTGCTGCCGGTACTTGCGATCTTCGGGACGATCAACGCGCTGCTGTATCGCGCGAGCGGGAACCTCGGCGTCCCGATGATCGTCCACGCCGGGAACAACCTGATCTTCTTATCGCTGATGATCGCGATCCCGGGATTCCACTAAAAGGAGAGCTGCAGATGTATTTTCTTCTCTTCTACGATACCGTCGAGAACTTCGTCGAGCGCCGCGCGCCGCATCGCGCCGCGCATCTCGCCCACGTCGACGCCGCCTTCGACCGGGGCGAAATCAAACTCGCCGGCGCACTCGGCACGCCGCCGAAAGGCGCGGCACTTCTTTTCGAATGCGCGGATCCGTCGGTAGCGGAGAACTTTGCGAAGGCAGACCCCTACGTTGCCGCCGGGTTGGTTCTCGACTGGCGCGTCGAACCGTGGCACGTCGTCGTCGGCGAAGGCGCGATCCCTCGATGATCGTGCGCTGCTGGACGGCGCGCGCGACGCCGCAAGGTGCGCGCGACTACGCGGCATTTTTCGAGCGAGCGCTGGCACCCAAGCTGCGCGAGCTCGCCGGGCACCGAGGTTCCCTCGTGCTCCAGCGCGAGAACGAAACGTCGGTCGAAATCCTCGTCATGACGTCGTGGGAGTCGCCGGCGGCGATCGACGCCTTTGCCGGGGCCGACCGCGAAGCCGCCGTCGTCGAACCCGAGGCGGCCGCGCTCTTACTCGACTACGACCGGCGCGTCAAGCATTACCTCGCTGCGTTCGAGTCGCGTTAGAGGATGTACGACGACAGATCGGTGTT
>JAFAMS010000242.1 GCA_019233165.1 Vulcanimicrobiota bacterium
TACACCGATCTCGTCTACGTGCAGCGCGCGATCGCCGCGGCGCAGCGTTCGCTCCCGCTCGATTTGGTCCCACCGGTCGCGAACCTCGGGAATCCGGCCGAAACGGTCGTCGCGACGATCGGCGTTTCCTCGGCTTCGATGAAGCCATCGGCGCTCTCGTTGCTCGTCACCGGCGTGCTCGTCCCGGCGCTCGAGCAAATCCCCGGCGTTTCCAACGTGAACGCGAACGGGACCGTCAGCCCGTCGTACCAGGTCACGGTCGATCCGAATTTGGTCGGCGCGGCCGGTTTGACGGTCAGCGACATCGTCGACACGATCACCGCAAGCAACGTGCACGCGCCGGGCGGAATCGTGTACGAACCGGGCCGCGAGACGACCCTCGACGTGCGCGGCGACATCACCGGTCCGCAGTCGATCGCCGATCTTCTCGTGCAAGGCGGCGCCGGAACTTCCGGCGTCTCCTCCGTCGAAGCCACGACGCCGGGTGGGGTGAATCCGTGGACCGCGCTCCCTGCGACGCATCGCATCGGCGACCTCGCCACGGTTGTAGCCGGGAATCTTCCCCAACGCACGTTCGCGGCGGTGAACGGCCGCCAGAGCCTGTTCTTGCAGGTACAAAAGACCGCCGACGCCAGCGAGGTGACCGCCGCCAACAACGTCTTGGCGGCGCTGCCGAGCTACCGCACGCGTTTCCCGCAGCTGACCTTCAACGTCATCAACGTGCAGGCGACCTACACCGCTCAGCAGCTCGACGGCGTCATGCGAACGTTGATCGAGGGAATCTTCTTCATCGCGATCGTGATGCTGTTCTTCCTGCACTCCTGGCGGAACGCGATCGTCGTGCTGATCGCAATCCCGACTTCGCTGGCGGTGACGCTGGTCGGGATGCGGATGTTGAACTTCACGATCGACACCGTCTCACTGCTCGCGATGACGCTCGCGATCGGGATTTTGATCGACGACTCGACGGTCGTGATCGAAAACGTGACCCGGCATCACGAAGAGCTCGGCGAGCCGCCCGAGCGTGCGGCGATAACCGGCCGCGGCGAAATCGGAATGGCGGCGATCGTCTTGACCCTCGTCGACGTCGTGGTCTTTCTTCCGATAGCGTTCCTGCAAGGCCAGGTCGGGCGGCAGCTCGCCGAATTCGGTGTCGTCGTTACGATCGCGACGCTGACTTCGCTTTTCGTCTCGTTCACGATCACCCCGGCGCTCGCCGGCTTGTGGGCGCTCCACTCAGATTGGAGCGCGCCGCGTTTCATCGTTGTGTTCGACGAGCAGTTCGGACGCTTGCGTGACTGGTACCACGGGCGCGCTCTGTCCTGGGCGCTCGACCACCGCTGGACCGTGGTCGCGATCGCGGCCGTGACGTTCGCCCTTGCTGTCGCCGCGATTCCCCTCGGACTCGTCGGGGAGGAGTTCATCCCGGCACAAGACCCCGGGCAGATTTACGTGCGCTTCACCTTCCCGGTGGGGACGCCGGTCGCGACGACGCGCGACCAGATCGCGCGCGTCGAGTCGCAGCTGCTGAAGATCTCCGATCTCGAGGCGATGACGCGAGTCGCGGGGGCGTACGCTGCGTCGTTCGGAGGTTTCGTTCAGCAAGGAAACGTCGGACAGATTCAAATGTTCCTGAAGACCAAGCGACGGCACCCGACGACGTACTGGGTCGGTCAAATCCGCCGGATCGCCTACCGCATCGCGCCGTCGGGCGCGCCGGTCGTCGTGCCGGCAACGGGATCGACCGGTGGGAGCACGCAGCCGATCGACGAGCTGGTCACCGATCTCTCCGGCGGCGACCCGACGCCGTACGCCTTGCAAGTCTATCAAGCGTTGCAGTCGACGCCCGGCGCGACGAACGTCAACAGCTCGGCGAGCACGCTTTCGCCGCAGGTCGTCGTCTCGTTCGACCGAGCGGCGGCGCGCAACCTCGACGTCAGCATCGGTACCGCAGCGACCGCCGTGCGCGCGGCATTCGGCGGCGCTCTCCCAACGCAGGTGATCACCTCGCAAGGGCTCATGCAGGTCCAAGTGATCTATCCACTAGCGGATCAGACGAATCTCGCCGACGTCAAAGCGATCCCAATCCGCGCGCTCAACGGCTCGGTCGTCACGGTCGGCGACGTCGCGCAGCTGCAGTGGGCGCCGACGCTGCCCCTCATCACACGCGAGGACCGGCTCACCGTCATTCACGTCAACGCCAACGTCGCGCCGAACACCTCGCTTTCAAACGTCCAGCGCGCGTTCCAACGCCAGCTTGCAGCATTGCACTTACCGCCTCACATCCGGGTTCGACCTTCGGCGCAAGGCCAGCAGTCCTATATGGCCCAAACGCTGAGCGCGATCGGCGGCTCGATGATCGTTTCGCTGATCCTCGTCTTCCTGCTCATGGTCGCACTCTACAACAGCTATATCGAGCCCTTCGTGATCATGTTCTCCGTCCCGGTGGCAGCGGTCGGTGCCGTCGGCTCGCTGGTGCTCACCCACCAGACGCTGAACCTATTCTCGCTGATTGGGTCGATCTTGCTGATCGGCCTCGTCGCGAAGAACGGGATCTTGCTCGTCGACTATGCGAACACGTTGCGCGCGCGGGGCGCGAGCAAGCTCGACGCGATCAAAGAGAGCGCGAATACGCGTTTTCGTCCGATCATGATGACGACGATCGCGATGATCGCCGGAATGCTTCCACTTGCGATCGCAGCCGAGGCGGGTTCTGCAGTGCGGCAAAGCCTGGGCATCGTCGTGATCGGCGGGCTCACGAGCTCGCTCATCCTCACGCTCGTCCTCGTTCCGATCATGTACGTGTGGCTCGCGCCCAAGCAGCTGCCGAAGGCGCGTCAGATCGACGAGCCGGCTCCTCCCGTTCCGACCCATCGCGAGTCCGTAGAAGCGGGTCGCGGGCGCTTGTAGCTAGCGCTCGTAGATCCCGGTGAGCTCGCCTTGCGCGAGGATGTGTCCGCGCATCATGAACATCAGCGTCGCACCGGTCGTCCCGCGCTCGAGCGGAAGCTTGTCGACGTCGAGCGCGTAGACGCGAACCTGATACCGGTGCGGGCCGTGTCCCGGCGGCGGCGCCGGTCCGCCGTACGCGCTCATCCCGAAGTCGGTGTATCCCTCGACCGCGCCGGCGGGGACCTTCCCTTCGGCGATCTCGTTCACGCCGGCGGGGATGTTGAAGACGAGCCAATGCCAGTAGCCGACGGTCGTCGGTGCGTCGGGATCCCAGATCGTGACCGCGTAGCTTTTCGTTCCGGCCGGTGCGCCGCTCCAGCGAACCTGCGGTGAGACGTTGTCGCCGCCGGCCCCCATTCCGTTGAAAACGTGTTTTTTCGGGATCGTCGCGTTGTTCGCGAACGAGCTGCTCTCGACGTTGAGTCTTGCGGGTTGCTCGGACATGCGTGCGAATCTCCCCGCGCGCCGGCAATCTCCTGCAGCGCCTAGAACGCCGCCTCGAGTGCGCCGATCGCCGCGGCTGCGCCGATCCACCAGAGCACCGACGCTTTGCTGCGCAAGACCAAGACGGTGACGGCAACGACGATGAGGATGTCGACCAAGCGGGTCCGCGCGTAGCCGTAGGCAAGAACCAGCCCCGCTCCGAGTATGACGCCGCTCGCGACGGGCCGCAGGGCGCGGCGCAGCGCCGCGACGGCGGGGCGCTCGCCATGCCGAATCAGCGCGCGGGCTGCGGCGACGGCGAGGATCGCGGGAGGCACGATGAACGCAACCATCGAGACCAGCAAACCGAGGGGACCGGCGACGATCCAGCCGACGAGCGGGATGAACATGAAGTTCGGCCCGGGCGCGATCTGCGCGAGCGCGACGATCTGCGCGAACGTCGCGTCGTCGAGCCAGCCGCGCGCGGTCACGTAGGTGTGGACGATCGGGATCAACGTGTTCGCCCCGCCGACCGCGAGCATCGAAAGCAGTCCGAAGCCGATTCCCAGGGCGAGCAGATTCGAAATCAACGCGCCGCTCGACGTTCGAGGAGAAACGCCAGCGGCGTCGCGACGATGACGGCGATCGGAAGCCCGACGAACGGGACGCACGCGATCGCGCACGCGAACGCCGCGATCGCCGCGCGGGCCGCGACGAGGCGCGGACGGCCGGCTTCCCGGATCGTGCGCAGCGTCCGCAGCCCGCTTGCCAGCACGATCCCGGCCGCGGCGGCGACGACCGCGCGCTCGGCGGAGGCCACGTGCGGCTCGCCGGCGAGCTTCGAAGCAAGGCCCAGCAGGGCGACGGCTATCAGCGTGGAGGGGAGCGTCAACCCGGCCAATGCCGCCGTCGCCCCCGCCAATCCGGCCCAACGGTCGCCGAGGATCGCGGCGACGTTGATGATGTTCCCGCCCGGGACGAGCTGCCCGATCCCGTAAACCTCGGCGAACTCGCGCTCGCTCAACCATTGACGGCGCACGACGAGGATGTCGTACGAGTGTCCGAGGACGCCTCCGAACCCCCGCAGCGCCATGGCGGCAAAGCACAAGGCGATCTCCGCCACTCCCTTCGTTGGCTCGCGAAATGGCCTCATTGGATGGCGACAGCAGACCCCCGTGTAGTGAGATGATGGTGACCCCCGCCGCAGCAGAGGCCCCTACCATGTCGCTGAATCTCGCACCGCCGCACCTCAACGGCGACCCCGATCCGCAGGAAACCCGTGAGTGGCTCGAAGCCCTCGACGGCGTCATCGTTCACGAAGGTTCGCCGCGTGCCGCTCAGTTGCTCGAGCGCCTCGTCGAGCGCGCGCAAACCGGCGGTACGCAGGTCGACGTCGGTTTGCAGACGCCGTACGTCAATACGATCCCGCTTTCGCAGCAGCCGGTGCTTCCGGGGGACGACGAGCTCGAGACGCGGATCCGTCACTACGTTCGGTGGAACGCGATGGCGATGGTCGTCCGTTCGAATCTGGTCTCCTCGGAGCTCGGTGGCCACGTTGCGAGCTTTGCGTCTTCCGCGACGCTGTACGACGTCGGCTTCAATTACTTTTTCCGCGCGCCGAGCGAAACGTTCGGCGGCGATCTCGTCTTTTTCCAAGGCCATTCTTCGCCGGGCGTCTACGCGCGAGCGTACCTCGAAGGGCGCTTGACCGAGATCCAGCTCGAAAACTTTCGCCAAGAAGTCGACGGCAAGGGCGTCTCGTCGTACCCCCATCCCTGGCTGATGCCGGACTTCTGGCAATTCGCCACCGTCTCGATGGGCCTCGGGCCGATTCAGGCGATCTATCAAGCGCGTTTTCTCAAGTATCTGCACAATCGCGGAATCGCCGACACGGCGGGCCGCAAAGTATGGTGCTTCTTGGGCGACGGCGAGACCGACGAGCCCGAATCGCTCGGCGCGATCTCGGTCGCGTCGCGCGAGGGACTGGACAACTTGATCTTCGTGATCAACTGCAACCTGCAGCGGCTCGACGGTCCGGTTCGGGGCAACGGCAAGATCATTCAAGAGCTCGAGCGCGAGTTTCGAGGAAACGGCTGGAACGTCCTCAAGGTCATCTGGGGGAGCAACTGGGATTCGCTGCTCGAGAAAGACAAGAGCGGAAAGCTCGTGCAGTTGATGACCGAGTGCGTCGACGGCGATTATCAGACGTTCAAGGCGAACGACGGCAAGTACGTCCGCGACAACTTCTTCGGGCGCTATCCCGAAACGGCGGCGCTTGTCGCCGACTGGACGGACGACCAAATTTGGAGCTTGCTGCGCGGCGGGCACGATCCGCGCAAAGTTTACGCAGCGTATGAAGCCGCAGCGAAAACCGTCGGCAAGCCGAGCGTCGTTCTTGCCAAGACGATCAAGGGCTACGGCATGGGCTCCTCGGGCGAAGCGCAGAACATCGCGCATCAACAGAAGCACATGGAGCTTGAAGCGATCCGCCACTTCCGCGATCGTTTCAAGATCCCGGTCTCCGACGAAGACCTGCAGAAGGTGCCTTTCTACAAGCCTCCGGCCGACAGCCAGGAGATGCGATACCTCCAAGAGCGGATTCAACAGCTCGGCAGAGTCCCCCAACGGCGTCGCAAGTCGTCGGTCGCGCTTACCGTCCCCGAGCTCTCCGCGTTCGACGCTCAACTCAAAGGAACCGGCGACCGCGAGATCTCGACGACGATGGCGTTCGTCCGTATCCTCACCTCGATGATGCGCGACAAGAATATCGGCGCCCGCGTCGTCCCGATCGTCGCCGACGAAACCCGAACGTTCGGAATGGAAGGCCTTTTCCGCCAGCTCGGTATCTATTCGCCGCTCGGACAGCTTTACAAGCCTCAAGACGCCGCCCAGCTCATGTACTATCGCGAGGCGAAAGACGGGCAGATTCTCCAAGAAGGAATCAGCGAGGCGGGCGCGATGTCGTCGTGGATCGCTGCGGCGACGTCGTATTCGACCAGCGACCAGCCGATGATCCCGATCTTCATTTTCTATTCGATGTTCGGCTTTCAACGAATCGGCGATCTGTGTTGGGCCGCCGGCGACATGCGCAGCCGCGGCTTCCTCCTGGGTGGCACTTCCGGCCGCACGACGCTCAACGGGGAAGGGCTCCAGCACGAAGACGGTCACAGTCAAATCTTCGCTTCGTTCATTCCGAACTGCGTCTCGTACGATCCGACGTACT
>JAFAMS010000282.1 GCA_019233165.1 Vulcanimicrobiota bacterium
GTCGCCGCGACGATCCTTGGGGCGCTGACGGCGCAAAGGCCGCGCCCTCATTACCTGGTCGGCGCCGGCGCGCGGGCGGGTGCCATCTTCGCCCTGCTGCCGTCGCGACTCTACGATGCGATCGTACGACGACGGATGCGCTTGCCCTAAGTCGACATCCCCCACTTGCGGATCGTCCGCGATTCGATCGTCCGGAAGATCACGTTCTCGACGAAAAGCCCGATCAAGATGACCGTAAAGAGACCGGCAAAGACCGACGGAATGTCGAGCGTGTTCTTGCTCTCGTAGATGAACCACCCCAGACCGCCCTGCCCCGACGAGACGCCGAAGACCAGCTCGGCCGCGATCAACGTCCGCCACGCAAACGCCCATCCGATGCGCAGGCCGGTGAGGATGCTCGGGAACGCCGCCGGGACGAGGATTTGCGCGACGTATCGCAGACCGCGCAGTCCGTAGTTTCGTCCAACCATGCGCAGGGTCGGCGAGACGGAGAGAAACCCCGAGTGCGTGTTCAGCGCGACCGGCCAGAGGACCGATTGAATCAACACGAACGAGAGGCTGCGCGGGCCGAGTCCGAACCAGATCAGCGCGAGCGGGAGGAGCGCGATCGCGGGGAGCGGGTTGAACATCGCGGTCAGCGTCTCCAGAAAATCGTTCCCGATCCGCGTCGTGATCGCGAGCGTCGTCAGGATCGCCGCGAACAACAGGCCTGCGCCGTAGCCGAGCGCCAAGATCTTGATCGAAGACCACACCTTCAGCAACAGTCCACCGCCGCTCACGGCCTGCACGAACGCGGCTACCGTTGCACTGAACGTCGGGATGAGGAGCGGGTTGTTCAGCCAGCGCGCGTACAACTCCCAAACGATCGCCAAGGCGACCAGGATCGCGACTTTCCGCAAGACGACGTTGTTGGAAAGCGTCTCCCACGGCGAGAGCGGTTTCTCGACGATCCCAAACTCGGCCGAATCGACGAGCTCGCAGGTGCGCTCGGGGCGGCCGAGGACGCTCGTCGCTTCAGACATGCGCCATCTCCTGTTCGACCTCGTCCGTGAAGAGCATCGCGTGGATTCTGTGCTCGAGCCGTCGCGCGTCCTCGCTCGCAGCCTCGCCGCGCTCGACGCTGTTGATCTCCGCCTTGACCTGACCCGGGTGCGGGGAGAGCAGCAGGATTCGGCTGCCGCACTTGATTGCCTCGGGGATCGAATGGGTGACGAAGATCATCGTGAACTTGATCTCGTCCCAAAGCGCGAGAAGCTCGTCCTGCATCTTCCGCCGCGTCAACGCATCGAGCGCCGCGAACGGCTCGTCCATGAGGAGAATTCCCGGCTCCGTCGCCATCGCGCGCGCGATCGCGACCCGCTGTTTCATCCCGCCCGATAGCGTGTGGGGGTAACTGTCGACGAACTTCGCGAGGTTCACTTTGCGGATGTAGTGCAACGCGCGTTCCTCGGCCGCGGCGCGCCCGAGCTTGCCGCTCGCTCGTAACGGGAAGAGCACGTTTTCCCGAACCGTCTTCCAGGGTGGAAGTTGGTCGAACTCCTGAAAGATCATCATCCGATCCGGTCCCGGCGTGCGGATCACCTCGCCCTTGAGGCGGATCTCGCCCTCGGTCGGCGCCAAGTAACCGCCCACGGCTTTGAGCAGCGTCGACTTCCCGCAGCCGGAGGGACCCAAGATCACGAAGCGTTCGCCTTCGAAAACTTGAAAGCTCACGCGATACGTCGCGGTCACCAAGTAGTCTTTCGTCTTGTATTGCAAGGTGACGCCGGTGACGTCGAGGAGGAGCGGCCGCTGCGAGGTCTCAGCCATCCAGGAGACTCCCTCTCGGGCGGCAAGACCTCCTCGCGGTCGAGGGCGAAGGACCGGCGGTGAGCACGATCGCCGAGCAAGCCGAACCGATCATTCGTTTACGATTGACGCCCGAGCAGGCGGCGATCCGGGACGCGGTCGCGCAGCTGTGCGCGCGGTTCGGGCACGACTATTGGAACGCGCTCGACCGCGAGCGCCGCTATCCCGAGGAGTTCGTCGCGGCCCTCACCGAGGCGGGGTGGCTTTCGATTTTGATCCCCGAGGAATACGGCGGCGCCGGGATGGGGATCACCGAGGCCGCGATCGTGCTCGAGACGATCGATCGCTCCGACGGGACGGCCGTCGCCGCGCACGCCCAAATGTACACGATGGGGACGCTGCTCCGGCACGGCAACGACGATCAAAAGCGCCGCTATCTTCCCGGGATCGCCGCCGGCAAGCTGCGCCTTCAGGCCTTCGGCGTGACCGAGCCGAATGCAGGTTCCGACACGACACGGATCGCGACGATGGCGGTCCGCAAGGGCGACCACTACGTCGTCAACGGACAAAAAGTCTGGACGTCGCGCGTACAACATTCCGATCTGATGCTGCTGCTCGTGCGGACGACGCCGTACGACGAGGTCGCAAAGAAAACCGACGGCCTCAGCGTCTTGCTCGTCGATCTTCGCGAGGCGCGCGACCAGATCGTCGTCAAGCCGATCCGGACGATGGAGAACCACGAGACGAACGAGGTCTTCTTCAGCAACTTGAAAGTGCCGGCGGAAAATCTCATCGGCGAAGAAGGCAAAGGATTCCGTTACATCTTGAGCGGGATGAACGCCGAACGCATCCTGCTCGCTTCCGAGGTCCTCGGCGACGGCTACTGGTTCGTCGAACGGGCCTCGCGCTACGCCTCCGAGCGCGTCGTCTTC
>JAFAMS010000299.1 GCA_019233165.1 Vulcanimicrobiota bacterium
GTGCGTATCGACGTCGATGGGCTCGACGATTTGCATCGCGAGTTGCAATCAAAGAACTACAAGTACATGAATCCCGGTATCCAGGAACAAGAGTGGGGCCGCGAGGTCGTCGTCTACGACCCGTTCGGAAACCGGCTGATCTTCAACGAGCCCAATAAAGGCGCCTGAGACCCTAGGGATTTAGGGGTGCTTGATAAATCTATCACCCCTTATGGACACGGCGGCCCCCACGACAAACGTAACGATGGACGAAATCACGGCGCTCGCGAAGCGTCGCGGTTTTATCTTTCAGTCGAGCGAGATCTACGGCGGGATCGGCGGCTTCTTCGATTACGGTCCGCTCGGCGCGATCCTCAAGCGGAACGTGAAGGACGCGTGGTGGCACGAGATCGTCGAGCTGCGCGACGACGTCGTCGCCTTCGATGCGGCGATCGTCATGCACCCCGACACGTGGGTCGCATCCGGCCACGTCGCCGCGTTTCACGACAAGTTGGTCGATTGCCGGCACTGCAAGCACCGCTTCCGCGCCGACCATCTCAAGAATCTCGAGAAGTGCCCCGACTGCGGGATGATGGGCTCCCTGACCGAGCCGCGGAACTTCAACTTGATGCTCAAGACCTCGGTCGGGCCGATGGAGGATAGCGCCGCGCTCGCTTACCTGCGTCCGGAGACCGCTCAGGGGATCTTCGTCAACTTTAAAAACATCTACCAAAGCGCGCGCAAGAAGCCGCCCTTCGGGATCGCGCAGATCGGGAAATCGTTCCGCAACGAGATTACGCCCGGCAACTTCACCTACCGGATGCGCGAGTTCGAACAGGCCGAACTCGAATATTTCGTCCCGCACGACGGCAAGGACATGGAAGTCTATCAATCGTGGGTCGAGGCGCGGAAGAAGTGGTACAGCGACTACGGGATCAAGCCCGATCGCTTGCGTTTCTACGAGCTCAAGCCGGAAGAACGCCCGCATTACGCGCTCGCGGGGACCGATGTCGAATACCTCTTCCCGTGGGGCTGGGGCGAGCTCGAGTCGATCGCGCATCGTGGCACGTACGACTTGGACGCGCACATCAAGCTCTCGGGGAAAGACCTCACGTTCTTCGACGAGGCGACGAAGCAGAAGTACGTTCCGATCCTCATCGAGAGCTCGGCCGGCGTCGATCGCACGACGCTCACGATGCTCGTCGACGCCTTCGACAAAGAGAAAGTCGTCGACGAGAACGGGAAAGAGAGCCTGCGAACGGTCCTGCGCTTTCATCCCAAGATCGCGCCCGTTCAAGTCGGTATCTTTCCGCTGGCGCGCAACAAGCCGGAGCTCGTCGAGAAGGCACAGCTCATCGAGCGCGGTCTGCGGCCGCATTTCCGCACGCAGTACGACGAAGGCAACGTCGGCCAGCTCTATCGGCGCCAGGACGAGATCGGGACGCCCTTCTGCTTGATGGTCGACTATCAGACGATCGCCGACCAGACGATCACGGTCCGCCATCGAGACTCGATGAAGCAGGACCGGATCGCGGTCGCGCAGCTCGCCGCCTACCTGGCGGAGCGGCTTACATACTGACGATCTGCGAGGGAGTGCTCACGGTCTGTTGCGCTCCGGCTCCCTGCGGGTTGAAGCCCTTCTCGACGATCGAGACCATTTGGTTGAACGCCGCCCAGGCAAAGGGCAGAATCGGTTGCATCCCCGGATAGAACGGCGTGAACGTATCGAGGTGCGTCCCGCCTTGGACGAGATACTGCCAATATTGACTGCTCTTCCCCGCGGCTCGCACCGCGTTGAGATAGCCGGTCGCGTTCGGCGTGACGGCGACGAGAACGTCGGAGACGCCGGCGACCGTGATCAGCGGCTTGCCGATCTTGCCGGTGTGCTGCCACGTTTGAATGTTCGAGATCGCCTGGCCTGAGGGCACGTACGAAGCTCGATTGGCAGGTATAGCCATCCCGCTTCCGTTGATCGTCCCGGGGAGCCAGACGGGATTGATCGGGTTCGGCGTCGCCATCGGTACGCCGAAGTTCGACGAGACGGTCGGATCCACGAGAAGCGAATACGCGAACAACGTCAGGTCCATGTAGAACGACGTTTGATTCGAATAGTATTCCAGCCACAGCGACGGATGCGTCGCACTCCCCGGCTGGGTGATGTCGGGCGCGAAGCCGGCGGCCCGAATCGCGGCGCTGGAGACCGGGTCGGTGAAGTTGCTTTGGATGTACGCCGGCATGTTCTGCAAGAACTGAGGGATGTACGTGAACAGATTGGTGCCGGGCGACCAGTAGACGCCTTCCCAATCCACGCCGCCGTCGATGAGGTCCGGGCGCGACTCGATCAGCGAACGAACCTGCGCGCCGCCGTTCGAGGTGCCGACGGCGTACGTTCGCGTCGGTGTCTTGCCGAAATACGTGTACAAGAACTTTTGGGCGGCCTGCGTCAGATAGATGAAGTCCTGGTTCCAGGTCGAGATCAGAACCGGCCCGGGCGCGTTGAGCGCACCGAACTTTACCGTGATTTGCAGCGTCTCCAGGTTTGCCAGGTTGAAGCAGACCGGGAACGACTTCGTGGGATCGGTGCTCGTCGGCGCCGTTTCGATAATGGCGTTGTACGGAATCGCTTTGTTGCTCGCGGCCCATGCGTAACCGTTCGCGAGCAGGAAATCTCCCCAAATGAAGTCGCTCGCGAACTCGCTGCGCAACGACGGCGTGCCGACCACTGCCAACTTCCCGTTCCAGTTGTTCGGGACTTTGATGACGTAGCGCTCGTTCACGTTGTACGACCCCGTCGCGAGCGTCCCCGGGACCGGGCTCGTCGCCGGCGACGGCGTCCCTGCGATGAACAGCGCCTTTGCGTCGCCGGCCGGATCGTAACCCGGAAACGTCGGCGGCGTCGGGGAGAACCCGAAGCGAAGGTCGGGAACGATCTGTCCCGCCGGAAGCGCCGGACCTGAGGGTCCCGGAGGCTGCGTCGGCAGCGGAGTCGGCGGACTCGTCGAGGTGTTGTTGCACGCAGCGAGTCCGAGCGGCGCGCCGGCCGCGGCGAGCGCGCTCAACGTTAAGAAACGGCGACGATTAAGCTCGTCACGGTGAGACATCGTTGGGAGCTCCTTGTAGGTGGTCGGATTGGATGGGCCGGCCCGCATCCTTGGCCCAACACGTTGCAAGGCTTGTCCGCGAGATAGAAAGGCCCTTCACGTCGCCGACCCTGCGGCCGAATTACGCTCGTTGCGAAACGCATTCGCGGTCGTTATGACGGCGAGCGCAGCGAGGATGAGCACGATGCCGAGCCACTGAACCGGCGCCGGTCGTTCGCCAAGCTGCACGTACGCGGTGACGAGCCCGATGACGGGTACCGCGAGCGCGCTCATTGCCGTCGTCACCGCCGAGAGCCGCTGTAACAAGAAAAACCAAATCGTCCAGGCGACGATCGCGGCAAGCAGGGTCGTATATGCGAAGACGAGCACGAGCGGCAGAGTCCACTGCATCGGCGGCTCGCGGACGAGAAGCGCGGCGATGCCAAGCGCGACCGTCCCGACGATGGTTTGCCAGGCGACGGTTGAAAGCGGATCGATCATCGCGCGTCGCGACGCCCACTTGGTGACGACCGTTCCTGCCGCCCACGACGCGCCGGAAGCTACCCCGAAGAACGCGCCGACGCCGCTCGCAAAGAGATCTCCGTGTGGGAGCAAGATCAGCAGCAAGCCCGCCGCGCCGAGCAAAATCGCCAGCCAC
>JAFAMS010000535.1 GCA_019233165.1 Vulcanimicrobiota bacterium
AAACAGCAACTACTGGAAGAACACCGTGATCTTCATCGCGTGGGACGACTGGGGCGGATTCTACGATCACGTCAAGCCGCCGATCTACGGCTCGTACGAGCTGGGCTTTCGCGTCCCGCTCATCGTCGTTTCGGCGTACGCGCGTCCCGGCTACGTCTCGCACGTACAGCACGAATTCGGGAGCATCCTGAGGTTCACCGAAGAGGCGTTCAACCTCGGTTCGCTCGGCTACACCGACGTGCGCGCCGACGACCTCTCCGACTGCTTCAACTTCTCGCAGGCGCCGCTGACGTTCAAGACGATCCAGTCGCGCCTCCACGCCGCCGACTTTCTCCGCCGTCCGGACGACAAGACGCCGCCGGATACCGAGTAGAACGAAAACGAGGGGCCACGGCTGCCGTGGTCCCTCGATTAAGTGCTTCGGGCTGCGCTTACTTCGGCTGAGGCGTCGTCCTCAAATAGGGCTTGATCGTCTTAAAGCCGGGGAATTTCTTTTGGGCGTCTTCGTTGGAGACGGCGGGGGTGATGATCACGTCTTCGCCGTGCTTCCAGTTGACCGGCGTCGCTACCGAGTGCTTGTCGGTGAGCTGCAGCGAGTCGATGACGCGCAGGATCTCGTCGAAGTTCCGGCCGCAGGTCTGAGGATAGGTGATCATCAGCCGGATTTTCTTCTTTGGATCGATGACGAAGACCGTGCGCACCGTGAAGACCTCGTCGTGCGAGGGGTGCATCATCCCGTAGAGATTCGCGACCTTGCGGTCGGGGTCGGCGATGATCGGATACGTGACCTTCGCGTTTTGGGTCTCTTCGATATCCTTCACCCAACCCGCGTGTGAATCGACCGCATCGATCGAAAGCCCGGCAACTTTGACATTGCGCTTTTGAAATTCCGGCATCAATTTGCCGACGTAACCGAGCTCCGTCGTGCAGACCGGCGTGAAATCTTTGGGGTGCGAAAACAGAATCGCCCAGCTGTCGCCGATCCAGTCGTGGAAACGAATCTTTCCTTGCGTCGAATCGGCTTCGAAGTCCGGTGCCGTGTCGCCGAGGCGCGGCGTCGAGCCGCCGACGGCCGTCGTGGTGGTCATGTGCTCGGTCCTACCTTCCCATGTGAGCAAATTTTGGGGCGGGCGTTTTTGCGTTCGGGGCAGGGCTCTCCGCTTGGTTACGTTGCTAGAAGCTTTCGCAGGAACGTTTCGTGCTTCCACGATGCGCTCGCGCCGAAGTGGACGATGACCGTCTCCTGGGAGGGGATGACGTAGAGCGCCTGCCCGCCCGACCCGCTCGCGTAGAAGACGTCCGGCACCGAAGCGAGCGGGCTAAGCCAGAAGCCGAGGCCGTACCGCGGGTTCGCCCGCGAGCCTTCGAGACATTCGGCGAGCGCACGCTCTTCGACGATCGTCTTTCCTTTATAGTCGCCGCGGCCTAGGAGCATCTGCCCGAACTTCAACCACTCAAGGGGCCGGAGGAATGCCCCCGTGGGGAGCGGTTGCGAACCGTCCTTGAGCGTCCGCCACGAGCTCACCTCGAGCGCGAGCGGGTCGAAGATGCGTTCCCGCAGATATTCATGCGCCGAGAGGCCCCGCTCGGCGAGTTTGCGCCGCAGCACCTCGCCGAAGATCTGCAGCGGGATCCCGCCGTAGGTGAAGGTCGTCCCCGGCATCGTCTTGAGCGGCATGCCGAGCGCCACCGGCGCTATTGGGACCGCGCTCCCGAGTCCGCCGAAACCGAAGCCGCTGGTGAGATGCAAGAGGTCCCGGATCGTGACCAGCTCTTTGCGCGCATCGGCCTCCCATTCGGGGATCGTCCGCGAGACCAGCTCGTCGAGTTTGAGCAGTCCGTCAGCTTGCGCGGCGACTGCGAGTACGCCCCAGAAACTTTTCGTCCCGCTGTAGAGCGCGTGCGGCCGGTCCGCCGCATACGTGGGACCGTAACACTCGAACGCGAGACGCCCCCGCCGCCCCACGACGAGCGCGTGCAGCTGGTGGCGTTCCGCATACTCGAGCGCGGCGTCGAGGGGCATTTGGCGGGCATACTCGGCGCCGTGCAGAACCCCTGGGCACCATGCGACTTGTAAGCTATCGAACCAGCGGCGGCCCATGGCGGGCCGGCGCAGAACGGGACGGCGCGATCGTCGACCTCGGGGACACGACCGTCCGTACAATCCTCGCGGGCGGCGAGGCCGCGCTCGCGGCTGCTGCCGAACGCACGAAGAAAGGAAGCCCGGTCACGGGCACCGTCGAGATCGGTCCGCCGATCCCCGACCCCGACAAGATCATCTGCTTCGGGCTCAACTATCGCCAGCACGCCGAAGAGACGGGTCAGGCGCTTCCGAAAGTGCCGACGTTCTTCCCGAAATTCCGCAACTCGCTGATCGGGCCGGGCGAAGCGATCGTGATCCCGCGGAGTACGACGCAAGTCGACTACGAGGTCGAGCTTGCCGCCGTGATCGGCAAGCGTTGCAAGTACGTCTCCGAATCGGAGGCGCTCGACTACGTCTTCGGTTACGCGATTTTCAACGACGTCAGCGCGCGCGATCTGCAGATGCAGACGAGCCAATGGGGCGCGGGGAAAGCGGTCGACACGTTTGCACCGTTCGGCCCCGCGCTCGTACCCGCATCGGAGATCGGCGACCCGCAAAGGCTGGCGGTCGCGACGCGACTCAACGGTGCGTGGATGCAAAGCTCGAACACCTCGGACATGGTCTTTCCGGTGGCAAGGCTCGTTGCGTTTCTCAGCGAGATCATGACGCTCGAGCCGGGCGACGTGATCGCAACGGGGACGCCGCAGGGCGTCGGTTTCACGCGCAAGCCGCCGATCTTCATGAAAGACGGCGACGTCGTCGAGTGTGAGATCGAGAAGCTCGGCGTGTTGCGCAATCCGATCGTCGCGAGGGTTCCGGCCGCCGTCTAGCACTCCGATGATCCTGATTGCGGGAGGCGGGATCGGCGGACTGACGCTCGCGCTGGAGCTGCACCGGCTCGGCGTCGCATGCACCGTGTTCGAGCAGGCGGAAGTCTACGAACCCGTCGGCGTCGGGATCAACATCCTCCCGCACGCAGCGCGTATTCTCTGCGAGCTCGGACTCGAGGAAGCGCTTGCGGCTCGAGCGGTCGCGACGAGCGAGTCGGCGTTCTTCAATCGATTCGGTCAGACGATCTATCGCGAACCGCTCGGGCGCGCGGCCGGGTACGCCTGGCCGCAGTTCTCGATCCATCGCGCCGATCTGCAAGAGGTGCTCGTCGCGGCGTTCATCGCGCGAGCGGGGGCCGAACGTTTGCAGATGGGCCGCCGCTGCGTCGGCGTCGAGAGCGATTCGCGTGAGGTAACCGCGCGATTCGAAAATGGGACGGAACGCGGAAGCGCGCTGATTGGGTGCGATGGGATCCACTCGGTCGTGCGCAAGCAGTTCTATCCCGACGAGGGCGAGCCGCGTTACTCCGGGATCAACATGTGGCGCGGCGTCACCGTGCACGAGCCAATCCTCTCGGGTGGGACGATGATTCGCGCAGGCTGGCTCGCGACGGGAAAGATGGTGATCTATCCAATCCGACGCGACGTCGACGCGCGCGGACGGCAGCTCGTCAACTGGGTCGCGGAGATCGAGACGCCCAAGCATCTGGCGCGGGATTGGAACCGGCGCGGCCGAGTCGACGACTTCATCGGCGCGTTCGCCGACTGGCATTTCGATTGGCTCGACGTCCCGGCGATGATTCGCACCGCCGAGCTCGTCCTCGAATTTCCGATGGTCGACCAAGACCCGCTCCCGCGCTGGACCTTCGGCCGCGTGACGCTGCTCGGCGACGCGGCACATCCGATGGTGCCGCGCGGGTCGAACGGTGCGGGACAAGCGATCCTCGACGCGCGCGGGCTTGCGGAGTTCCTCGCGCGTTTTGCGGACGACGTGCCTTCCGCATTGCAGGCGTACGAAGACCTCCGGCGAGAGGCGACCGCGCGCGTCGTCTTGACGAATCGCTCCAATCCCCCGGACGCGATCCTGCGCGAAGTCTTCCTGCGAACCGGCGACCGGCCGTTCGAGCGCATCGAAGCGGTGATCCCACAGGAAGAGTTGGTCGCGCTCTCGGACGGTTATAAGCGGATCACGGAGGCATGGCTATGAACGACGAGACCCTCGCGATCCTAGTCGGCGGCGGGCCGGCGCCCGGGATCAACGGCGTGATCGCTTCGGCGACGATCGAGGCGGTCAACAACGGCATGCGCGTCCTCGGCTTGTACGACGGGTACAAACACATCGCCGCAGGCGACACTTCGCAAGTAGTCCCGCTGACGCTCGAAAACGTCTCGCGTCTCCACTTCACCGGCGGATCGTTCTTGCGGACGTCGCGGACGAACCCGGCCAAGGACGACGCGACGCTGCAGCGCTGCATCCGTTCGCTGCTGCAGCTCGGCGTGCGTTACGTGGTCGCGATCGGCGGCGACGACACGACGTACGGCGCCGCCCGCATCGCGGCCGAGACGCGCGGACGGCTTGGAATCGTCACCGTCCCCAAGACGATCGACAACGACCTCCCGCTCCCCGACAACGCACCGACGTTCGGATTCGAAACGGCGCGCGCGGTTGGAGCCGGGATCGTCGAGAACTTGATGGAGGACGCGCGCACGGCGTCGCGCTGGTATCTTGCCGTGACGATGGGCCGCAAGTCGGGGGCGCTGGCGCTCGGCATCTGTCGCGCAGCCGGTGCGACGCTCGCCGTCATTCCCGAAGAATTCGACGGCCAGATTCGCCTCGAGCAGATCGTCGATACGCTCGTCGGCGCGATGGTGAAGCGCCGCTCCTTTGGACAAGACCATGGGGTCGCCGTCATCGCGGAAGGCGTCGCCGAACGTTTGGATGCGCAGCAGCTCGCGAGCCTCGAGCGCGGCGCGCGCGACGCATATGGTCATACCAAGCTCTCCGACATACCGCTCGGGATGATGCTGCGCGACGCGGTTCGCGATCGCCTCGAGGAGATCGGGCTCGAGCTGACCGCGGTGACGAAGGATATCGGCTACGAGCTGCGTTGCGCCAAGCCGGTTCCTTTCGACGTTGAGTACACGCGCACGCTGGGTTACGGCGCGGTGCGTCATCTTCTGGGAGGCGGAAGCGGCGCGCTCATCGCGCTCTCCGGCGGCCGGATGGTCCCCGTCACGCTCGAGGAGCTCACCGATCCTCAGACCGGGCGGATTCGCGTGCGGCTGGTCGACGTCACGACCGAGTCGTACGAGGTCGCGCGCAAGTACATGATCCGTCTCGAGGCGGCCGATCTCGAAGAACCACGTCTCTCGCGCCTCTCGGTGCAAACGAAGCTCTCGCCGCAGGAGTTCGCGACGCGGTTCGGACGCGTCGTACGCGAGCCGGCGCTGGCTCGCTAGCGTTTCGTTTGAGCGAATTCGACGCGCGCGAGCACGTGCAAGAGGCCGCCGAACATGCGGAGGGCCGCGGCCTCAAATGGATTCCGATCGCGGCGGCGGTCGTCGCGGTGCTCGCCGCGTTGACGAACCTGCAATCGAACCAACGCTCGACGCAGGCGTTGATCGCGAAGAACGAAGCGATCGCGGACTTGACGCACGCGAGCGACACGTACAACTACTATCAAGCCAAGTCGATCAAAGAAGAGGTGTACAAAGCCTTCGAGGCGGCTCAAGGAAAGCGCGTCCCTGCGCTGCAGAAGGTCGTCGATCACGAGGAGAGCTCGAAGCAGCCGGTCCTCGAAAAAGCGCGCGAGTTCGACAAAGCCGCGGCCGAGGCGAACGAGCGCAGCGAGCACTACCTGCACTCGCACGAGATCCTCGAGATCGGCGTGACCTTCTTGGAGGTCGGAATCGTCGTGCTCTCGATCTCGGCGCTCACCGGAACGATCGTCCTTCCTTTGATTGCGGGGGTAGCGACGCTCGTCGGGCTCGGGTTCGCGCTCGCCGGACTCTTCGTTTAAGCGAGCGCGACCGCTCGACGCCACGCGCCGAGCCGTTCGGCTCGCTCGGTCGCGCTCGTGCGCGGCGAAAAACGGCGTGCAATCCGCCAGTTACGCGCGACCGCGTCGAAATCGTCCCATACGCCGGCCCCGACTCCGGCGACGTACGCTGCGCCGAGCGCCGTCGTCTCGAGCGTCGCGGGGCGGACGACGTCGATCCCCAGCGCATCGGCTTGCAGCTGCAGGAGCAAATCGTTCGCGGCCGCGCCACCATCGACGCGCAGTTCCCCGGCACCGAGGGATGCGTCGCGGGCCATCGCATCGATCACGTCGGCCGTTTGATAGACGATCGCATCGAGCGTCGCGCGGGCGAGGTGCGCGCGCGTAGTCGCTCGCGTCAGGCCGGTGATGAATCCGCGCGCGTTCGGCGCCCAATACGGCGCGCCGAGCCCGGTGAAGGCGGGGACGAAGGCGACGCCGCCGCTATCCTCGACTTGGGCCGCCAAGGCTTCGATCTCACTCGCCGATGCGATGATCCCCAAGCCGTCGCGCAGCCATTGCACGGCGGCGCCGGTGACGAAGATCGAGCCCTCGAGCGCGTAGGTCGCGCCGCCCTGCGCCGTACCGAGCGCGACGGTCGCGAGCAGCCCTTGGCGGCTGCGCACGATCCGCTCGGCGGTGTTCATCACGACGAACGAACCGGTCCCGTAGGTGTTTTTCACGATCCCCGCTTCGAAACCGGCTTGCCCGACCAGCGCGGCCTGTTGATCGCCGACGACCCCGGCAATCGGGATCTCCGCGCCGAGGTAATCCTTCGACGCCGAACCGTATGCGGCCAGTGACGGCTTCACGTCCGGCAAGAGTGCACGCGGAATCGCAAAGAGCTCGAGCAGTTCGTCGCTCCACGCGAGCGCGCGCAGATCGAAGAGGAGCGTCCGCGACGCGTTGGTTACGTCGGTCGCGTGGACGCGGCCCTTTGTGAGACGCCAAAGCAACCAACTATCGACCGTGCCGAACGCCAGCTCGCCGCGCTCGGCGCGCTCGCGCGCGCCGGCGACGTGGTCGAGCAGCCATGCGAGCTTCGTTGCGGAGAAATAGGGATCGAGCCGCAGACCCGTCGCCTCCGCAACCTGCAGCCCGACACCGCGCGCTTCCAGCCGCTCGCACGCATCGGCGGTCCGGCGATCCTGCCAAACGATCGCGGGGTGAACCGGTTCGCCGCTCGCGCGATCCCACAGAATCGTCGTCTCCCGCTGATTTGCAACGCCCACGGCGGCGATTGCGCGAGGCGCGATTCCGGCGGCGCGAATCGCGTCGCGCGCGGTGGCGAGCTGCGTGCTCCACAGCTCTTCGGGGTCGTGCTCGACCCAGCCGGACTCTGGAAAGTATTGGCGGACCTCCCGCTGCGCGGCGCCGCGGATCGTGCCGCTTCGGTCGAAGACGATCGCGCGCGA
>JAFAMS010000083.1 GCA_019233165.1 Vulcanimicrobiota bacterium
AAGAAGACCCGGTGCGCAAAACGTTCTTCTCGATCACGCGCGACGAGATGAACCACGAAGAAGTCTGTCAGCGCGTGATCCAAAAACTCGTACCGGGTGGGCCGCTCGACTTCGATCCGAAAACGCCGCTCGAGCACGCGGCGAAGAACAACATCGAGTGGCTCTACCACAACGGCGGACGTTACTGGAAAGGCTACGGCGCGTCGCTCGGCAAGTATCCGCTCTCGGTGCTCTTCACGTCCTTCATGATGGGCGAGGTCGCAGCGTCGACGCTTTTCTTCGGGATGTCGAAGCGCGCGACGCACCCCGTCTTCCAGCAGATCTTCAAGAAGGTCGGGCAAGACGAAGCGCGCCATCTCGCGATCTGCCTCGCGATCCTCGAGACCGATTTCCCCGGACTCAAGGACGAAGACAAGGTATTGATCACCAAGCAGCTGCGAGCGGGCTTTGTTTTTCTCTCGATGATCTTGTGGGAGCCGCCCAGGCAGTTCTGGGAGCTCACCGATTACTTCTTGCCGAATCACCGCGTCCTGATCCAGCACGCGCGCGACGCGGGACTGGGCTGCCTCACCTACGACGAGCAGGCCGATAACTGGCGCAACGCTCTCGCAAAAGTCCGGGCGATCGTCGGCGAGTGGGGGATCGAGTTTCCGGCGATCCCGGAGCTCGACCTCGACGGCGTCGACGTAGGCAACATCACCGCCGACGACATAATCCCCGTCTTCTAAGGGGGTTCCTCACGATGACGACGACGACTGCTCCGCCGCCTGCGGGTTCGGCGGCGGCCGCTTGGTTCGACCAACATCAACCGCTCCTCGACCGCGCGCTGGCGACGATCAGGACGCGCGAATATTGGTCCGCCTACCCGGAGAGTCCGAGCCCCAAGAACTACGGCGAGAACGCGCAAGCCCAAGGGAAGACCGCGCTCGAGGCGAGGCTCGGCACGCGATTCGAGCTCGCGCAGCCGGGGACGGTCGGCTGGATCGGCGCCGAGCGTTCGCCGTTCGGCGTCGCAATCGGCGTGACGTATCCGCAGATCGACCAAGACGCGCTCCTCGCCGCGGTGACGCGCGCGCAGCGCGACTGGGCCGCAGCGACTCCCAAGTACCGCGCGGGTGTCGCGATGGAGATGTTGGCGCGGATCAACAAAGCCAGCTTCGAAATCGCCTTCGCGACGATGTACACGACCGGGCAAGCGTTCATGATGGCGTTTCAGGCCGCCGGCCCGCACGCGCAGGATCGCGGGCTCGAGGCGCTGGCGTACGCGTACGACGCGATGAGCGACGTGCCGTCGTTCGCGCTCTGGGAGAAACCGCAGAAGAACGAGCCGTTGCGCGTCGAGAAGCGCTATCGCATCGTCCCGCGTGGAATAGGCCTCGTGATCGCGAGCTCGACGTTCCCGACGTGGAACTCCTACCCCGCGATGTTCGCCGATCTCGTCACCGGCAACGCGGTTGTCGTTAAGCCGCATCCGAACTCCATCTTGCCGCTCGCGATCACCGTCGAGATCATGCGCGGCGTGCTCGCGGAGGCCGGGTTCGACCCGAACGTCGTTGCGCTCGCCGCCGATACGCCCGAGTCGCCGATTGCAAAGCAGCTCGCAACGCGCCCCGAGGTCGGGCTCGTCGACTACACCGGCTCGTCCTCGTTCGGGACGTGGCTCGAGCAGAACGCGAAGCAAGCGCAGGTCTTCACCGAGAAGGCCGGCGTCAACGCAGTCGTGATCGACTCGACCGACGATCTCCCGGGGCTTGCGAAAAACCTGGCGATGTCGCTGAGCCTCTATTCGGGGCAGATGTGCACGACGCCGCAAAACGTTTTCGTCCCGCGTGCCGGGATCAAGACGGCCGACGGAGACGCGAGCTTCGACGACGTCCTGGGAGCGATCTCCAAGGCGGTCGAGGGGCTTCTCTCGGCGCCGGAGCGCGCGGTCGAGATCCTCGGCGCGATCGCAACCGATGCGACGCTCGAACGCGTGAAAGCGGAATCGGCGAAACCGGGCGTCGTCTTGGCGTCGAAAACGCTGGCCCACCCGCAATTCCCAGGGGCCCGCGTCCACACGCCGCTGATCGCACGGCTCGACGCTTCGGACGAGGAACGCTACGGAGGCGAAATGTTCGGGCCGATCGCGTTCGTGATCGCTACCGATTCGACGGAACAGAGCCTCGAGCTGGCGGCGCGCGGAGCACGAAGCTGCGGCGCGATCACCGCGGTCCTCTATTCGGCCGATCCGGCGGTGATCGTCCGGGCAGAAGATTTCGCCGCGGACGCCGGTGTCTCGCTCGCCGTGAATCTTACCGGAGCGTTGCTCGTCAATCAGTCGGCGGCGTTCAGCGATTTTCACGTGACGGGCGCGAACCCCGCGGGGAATGCCTCGCTCACCGATGCGGCATTCGTCGCCAATCGCTTCCGGATAACACAAACGCGGACGGTCGTGCCTGGAACCGCAAGCGCTGGCTGAAGCGTCGGCGGCCGCGATGTACGCGGAAGATGCCGCCGCTCGAACGCTTGGAATCTCGATCGATGAGGTAAGGCCGGGCTACGCGCGGCTGCGGATGACGATCGGCGAGGGGATGATCAACGGGCATGATGTCGCGCACGGCGGTTTCGTCTTCACCCTCGCCGACACCGCGTTCGCGTACGCCTGCAACTCGCGCAACGAGCGCAACGTCGCGCTCAATGCAGCAATCTCGTTCGCGGCGCCGGCGCGGCGCGGCGAAACGCTGACCGCGGTCGCGGAGGAACGCAGCCGGGCCGGGCGGACCGGCGTCTACGACGTCGTGGTCAGCGGCCCGGCCGGCGAGACCGTCGCGCTTTTTCGCGGGACGTCATACCGGATCAGTGGGACGTTAGTGGCCGAGTAGCGACGTCGACGGTTTCGACGCGCGTCTTGCGGGCGCGCGCCAGCGAACCGTCGACCGAGAGCGTCCCGGCACCGGCGAGAACTAAGAGAACCATCACCGCCGCGTACGTGAGCGGGAGCTCGAGCGATGCGGGATGACCTGGGCCCATCCCGACGAACGGCGCGCCTTGCGGAACGTGCACCATTACGATGGCGACGAGCATGTCTGCCACGAGCGCGAGCGCGGCGAGTCGCGTCAGGAAGCCGATCATGATCGCGATCCCTCCGGCGAACTCGGCGACTGCAGCGACTGCTTGCAGCCACTCGGGTGCAAATGCGTTCGGGCCCATCCAGCCGGTCGGATTCATGATCTTCGGATACCCGTGGAACACAAATGCGAGACCAACGACGAGTCGCACGAGGAGCAAGCCGGCGGAGGCCGGGCCGGGAAGCGTGGGGGCGAGATATGTGCGCATAGGGTGTGTTGTACCCGCGGCACGTGCGCGGCCGCGTTTAGCCGACCGCTCGGAGTACCCACTCGACGAAGGCGGGGAGCGTCATCCCTTCGCGCGCGCCGTACTCGCGAGCGACCGCGTTTGCGTGCGAGACCCGTCCGGTTTCCCATGCCGACTTCGCATCGCCGATCCGCGCCGAATCGGCGGCGACTGTGACGGCGGCGATTCCTCGTTCTTGCAATGCCGGAAGGCGGGAGATCCCGGCGTCGTCGATTCCGACGCCCGCGTCGTTGTACGCCGCCGCGAGCGCGTCGATTCGCAGCGCGCTCGCCGGAACGCCGCCGAGCAATCCGCCGTGCGAGCCGGTGAGGACGATCGCGCCCGCATCGCCGTCGCGAACGAGCGACACCGAGTCGAGACCCCACACGTTCGGCGCGCGCGGCCGCTCGAGCAAGAGCGTTCTCGCCTCGGCGTAGGCAGGTGCATCGCCGCGATACTCGTGCGCCGCGAGCATCTTCTCGGCGCATGCGCGGGCCGTCTCGCCCGCCGCGCAGCCGAGGCGCCGCGCGGACTCGTTGCAGAAGCTGATCGTCCCGCGCCGCGCGAGATCGGCGCCGTCGCCGATCCGCGCCGAGCGGTAATCGACGGTCGCGGCAGGCATCCCGAGCGCGTCGAGATAGGCGAGCGAACCGAGCCCGGCGCGCTCGAGCCCGACGCCGGCGTCGCTGAAGACGACGCCGCGCAGCTTTCCCTTCGCCGCGAGATAGCCGGAGTAGACGCCGCCGTGCGACGCCGCGATCGCCACCGTGCCTTCGTCCTCGCTGCCGAGCTTCGTGATGCTGTCGTGGACGCGAACGCTCAGACCGGACGGTCTCCGGCTTTGACGACGAGCGTGCGATTGTCGGCGGCGGGAAGCATCGCCCCGGGGTCTCGCGTGACGACGACGTCGATGACGGTGGGAAGGCTGCGGTCGCCGATCGCCGTCCGGTAGGCGCTCGCGAGATCGTGCGGGTCGACGACGCGAATTCCGCGGCACCCCATCGCTTGCGCGATCGCCGCGTAATCCATCTCGACGAGATCGCTCGACTGGTAGTTCCCCTCTCCGTACATCGCGTGCTGCAGCGCTTTCACGTATCCGGACGCCGCGTTGTTGACGACGATCAAGATCACGTTCGCGCCGGCGCGCTTAGCCGTTTCGAGATCGCCGAGCGTCATGTTGAAGCCGCCGTCGCCGGTGATCGCGACGACCGGCGCACCGGGTGCCGCGAGTTGAGCGCCGAGCGCGCCGGGGAGCCCGTAGCCGATCGACGCCAGACCGCGGTCGGCGAGATACGTGCGCCCCGCCCGTTGCGTGTCGTAGAGCAATCCCGTCCAGTGCGCCGCAAACCCGCCGTCCGCGATCAGGATCCCATCGGGCGGCATCGCCTTTTGCAACTCGCCGATCAGCCGGCCCATGTTGATCGGGATCTCCGTCGAGGTGTAGCGCGGCATCGCCTCGAGCCGCCACCTCGCCATGCGGGCGGCGACCTCGGCCAAGTATCCCGCACGCGACCGCCGACGCGCTTCCGCGCCGTCGGAAAGCGCGCCGGCGAGATCGCTCAGGCCTTCCCGCGCGTCGCACCATAGTGCGACGTCGGCGAGCGTCGTACGCCCGATCTCTTCAGCGACGATCTCGAGGTGGACGATTGGAACGTTTGGAGGGATCAGCGCGTAGCGCTTCGTCGCGATCTCACCAAGCTTGCAGCCGACGCTCACGATGCAGTCCGACTCCGCGATCAGGTCGTTGGCGATCCGCGAGTAGCGCCCGAACAGACCGGCCGAGAGCGCGCTCGCGCACGCGATCGAGCCTTTTCCGCTCATTGTGTGCGCGACCGGGATCGCTTGCTCTTCGGCGAGGCGGGCTAGCGCGTCGTACGCACGCGAAAGATGGACGCCGCCGCCGACCAGCAGAATCGGGCGCTCTGCCGCCGCGAGCAGCGCGGCGGCGCGCTCGACGTCATCCGCATCCGGCCGGTTACGCCGCGCCGGGATCGAAAACGTCGAGGGATCGAGCTCGAACGCGCGCTCGTCGAAATCGTGTTCCCCGTGCGCGACGTCTTCGGGGACGTCGAGGACGACCGGTCCCGGGCGCCCCGACGTCGCCACCGCGAACGCGCGCGCCGCCATCTCGGGGATGCGCGCGACGGACTCGACGCGCAAGAGCTCCTTCACGCACGGCCGCAAGATATCGACTTGCCGCGCTTCCTGCGTCATGTTCTTCCACGCATGCGAGCGGTGCGCGTCGCCGGCGACGGCGACGATGGGGATCCCCGCGTTGAGCGACTCGACGAGCGCCGTGACGAGATTCGTCGCGCCGGGCCCCAGCGTTCCGTCGCAGACTCCGGGTCTTCCCGAGACGCGCGCGTACGCATCGGACGCAAACGCGCCGGTCCGCTCATCGTTGATGAGGAAATGGCGCAGCCCCAAGCCGCGGACCGCCTCATAGAAGGGAAGCAGCTGGAAACCGGCCATGCCGAACATCGGGCCGACGCCCGCGAGCTTGAAAACCTCGGCGAGCGCGCGACCGCCCGTCATCGGTCCTTTGGGCAACGGCGTCCGAACCTGCTCGGCGATCATAGCGTCCCTCCCGGAGAAGAACCGTCTGTTTCTCCACGAAAGGGAGAGGTCCCATGGGTGAGATGAAAGCTGCCGACCGGGTGACGCTCGGGCTTGCGTTCTTGCGGACGATGGTGCGAATCCGCGAGTTCGAGATGCACGCCCGCATCGGGTACGACCGCGGTGAGATCCCCGGCGTCGTCCATCTCTCGATCGGACAGGAGGCCGTTCCGGCGGGCGTCTGCGCCAACTTGCGCCGCGACGATTACGTCGCGAGCACGCACCGCGGGCACGGACACTGCATCGCCAAGGGCGCCGACGTCACGGCGATGATGGCCGAGCTCTTCGGCAAGACGACCGGGACCTGCAAAGGCAAGGGCGGTTCGATGCACATCGCCGATTTTTCGGTGGGGATGCTCGGAGCGAACGGCGTCGTCGGCGGCGGAATCGGAATCGCGGTCGGCGCCGCACAGGCCGCGCGCCTCCTGCATAAAGATGCGATCAGCGCCTGTTTTTTCGGCGACGGCGCAGTCAATCGCGGACCGTTTTTGGAAGGGCTCAACTGGGCGGCGGTCTTCAATCTCCCGGTGCTTTTCATTTGCGAGGACAACACGTTCTCGGCGTTCACGCGCGCGAGCGATACGACCGCCGGCAAGGGGCCGACCGCCCGCGCGGAAGCGATCGGCGTTCGCGCGCTCTCGGTCGACGGGAACAACGTCTTCGCCGTTTACGAAGCGGCGCGCGAGCTCGTCGAAGGGATCCGCGCCGGTCACGGCCCCGGTTTCTTGCACGCACCGACGTACCGGCTCGACGGGCACACGGTTTTCGACAAGGCGCCGTACCGCTCGAACGAAGAGGTCGAGTATCACCGCGGCGACGACCCCGTCGCATTGCTCGAATCCCGCCTGCATGCATGGGGCGTCGACGGGACGCAGCTCGACGCGATCCATATCGAGGCGCGTGAGGAGATGGTCCGGGCGATGGAAGCCGCGCGCAAGGCCCCGTCGCCGAGCGAAGCCGACGCGTTCGCCGACGTCCAGCTGATCGGAGCGCCGCGTTGACCGGAAACGTCGAGACGGCGCGCGCGGAAGCGACCACGACCTGCACGATCGCCGAAGCGGCACGCGAGGCGCTCGCCGAGGAGATGCGCCGGGATCCGACCGTGTGGGCGCTCGGTGAAGATCTCGCCGCCGGTGGGATCTTCGGTGCCTACAAGGGGCTCGCGCAGGAATTCGGGTCGGAGCGAATCGTGAGCACGCCGATCTCCGAGAGCATGATCATGAACGTCGGTTTCGGCGCGGCGCTGGCGGGGACGCGGCCGGTCGTCGAAATGCGGATCTTGGATTTCGCGCTGTGCGCGTGGGACGAGCTGATCAATCAGATCGCCAAGGCGCGCTACATGTTCGGCGGCCAAGGGAACGTCCCGGTCGTCATCCGGATGCCGCAAGGGATCGGACGCGGGCATCAAGCTGCGCAGCACTCGCAATCGCTCGAAGCTTGGCTCGTCCACACGCCGGGGCTCGTCGTCCTCGCGCCCGCGACGGCGGCCGACGAAAAAGGGATGCTCAAGTCGGCGATCCGTTGCGACGATCCGGTCGCAATGCTCGAACCAAAAGCGCTCTTTCCGACGACGGGTGAGGTTCCGGCCGGCGAGCATCTTACGCCGATCGGCGTCGCGCGCATCGCGCGTGAAGGGAGCGACGTCACGCTCGTCACGTGGTCGACGCTCTTGCCGACCGCGCTCGTCGCCGCCGAAAAGGCGCACGAGGCCGGAATCTCGGTCGAAGTCATCGACTTGCGCAGCCTGTGGCCGTGGGATCGCGAGGCGGTGATGCGCTCGGTCGCCAAGACGAAGCGCGCAGTCGTCGCGCACGAAGCGGTGGCGGTCGGGGGCTTCGGCGCCGAGATCGCCGCCTCGATCTCCGAAGAGCTGGGGCTGCGCGTGACGCGCGTCGGCGCACCGCGCATCCCGGTCGCCTATGCGCCGATTCTCGAGAACACGTACCGCGTCAGCGCGGAGCGAATCCTGGCGGCGATCGAACGGTCGGCTTAGTGCTGGACGACTCCGGCGGCGAGCGCGGCGCTGACTTGTGAGGTGTCGGTGACTTTGAGCGTCGCGGACGTCTTGTTCGTTGGGACGCCGACGTAGAAGAAGCAGCCTTCACACGAGTTGTAGATCGTCGAGCTTCCGAGCGCGCTTTGGCCGACGCTTCCGAGCGCCGGGAGAGTCATCGGGTTTCCGAACTGGTCGACGAACGTCGAGCCCGGCGCGATCGCGAAGGTGAACGGGTTGGTCGCCGAAACGCCATTCTGCGCCGCGGCGAGCGCGATCGAGAAATCGCCGACGAGCGCTTGCGGCGTCTCGTTTGCAAAGGCGGAGAGGTTCGTCCCCGAGGTTCCGGCGCCGGTCTCCATCGCGCGCGTGTACGCGTCGCCGCCGAAGCGGTTGTAGAGATAGCGCTGGAACAGGTACGCGCCGCCGTAGCAACCGTTGCAGTAGAGCGCCGGCGCCGTCTGTCCGGCATCGATCCCCGCGAAGGCCGCGACGTTGAAGCTTTGCGGACTCTGCAAGAATTGTGCGCCGAAGAACAGCGCCTCGTCGACGTCGTACTGAACGTTCGGGAAGAGTTGATGGACGGCGAAATCTTCGGCGAGCATCGAGAGCCCTTCGTTCATCCAAGGATCGTCCTGGACGAGGCACGTCGGCGCGAGGATGCAGTGGTTGACGAAGTTGATCAGGTGCTGGAACTCGTGGGCCGTGAT
>JAFAMS010000188.1 GCA_019233165.1 Vulcanimicrobiota bacterium
TGGAGCTGGCCACGAAAGACGCAGCGCAGCGGCTGCAGCTTCGAACGCAGCTCGCAAATCTGGCGCTCGACGACGCCGCTCGCGAAGACGTTCGCAAAAAGATCGCCGCGCTCGATCGAGCCGAGGCCGATCAGGTGGCGGCGATGCGAAATCGCGATCAAGCGACGCTCGCCTCGTTGCGCGCGCAGCTCCAAGAGCAGGCCAAGACCGAGATCGCCTCCGGCGTCGCCAAGATTCACGCGGAGAACCAGGCAAAGATGTTGGCCCGCGCGGGCGGTGCGGCCGGCACGACGGCGGTCGCGGTGCCGGGTACGGTCGTAGCCGGCCGAAGCGTCCCGCCGGATATCAAGGCGAAGATCGACGCGCTTCACAAAGAGTATCAGGACCGCTTCAATCGCGATGCAAAAACGACGATCGAGCAGTTCAACAAGACGCGCGACGAGCTGAAGAAGCGGTACGACGAATTGCACGGGATCGATACCGCCTCGCAAGCCAGCGCGCGCAAAGAGCTGGCGATGCTCCAGGCGCAGCACGACAAGCTCTACGCGCAAATCGTCGAGCAGATCAATCGCGAGGTGCGCGTCGTCGCGCAGACCAAGGGCGTCACGACCGTGCTTTCGGAGGTTGCCGGGCCCGGCGAAGGCATCGACCTCACCGGACCCGCAAAGAAAGAGATCGAGAGTTTGCACGAGTGAACAAGCTGATTGCCGCCGGCGTTTTGAGCGCCGCTTTCGCACTGACCGCCTGCGGGGTCGGAAAACCGAAATCCGACGTCGCGACCGTCGACCTGACTCGGATCATGGCGAACTGGCCGAAGTTCGCGAACTACAACAATCAGATTCAGGCGGACGCGTTCGCGATCGAATCGTCCAAGGCTCCCGAGACGCAAAAGGCCAAGCAGCGCGCCGAGCTGGCGCAGCGGTACACCCAGTTTCAGAGCGAGATAACGAACGACGTCTCGCAAGCCGCTCAGCAAGTCGCGACGCAAAAGAACCTCAAGATGGTTTTCACGCGCCAGGGCGTCGGGTATGGCGGGACCGACATCACGACCGACGTCGAGAAGATCCTTAAGATCGAAGAGAAGGCGACGCCGAAACCGTGAACGACCTAGGGACGCTCGGCGAGCTCGCCGGACGTCTCGACGGCCGGGTGATCGGCGATGCCGAGATTCGCATCGACGCGATCGCGTCGATCGACGACGCGAAACCGGGCTCCTTGACGTTTGCGACCGACGCGCGGTACCTCCGCGCGGCGCTCGCCTCGAAAGCCTCCGCCGTTCTCACCGACGAGAGCGCCCTCGGCGACGCCCCGCCGTCGAAAGCGCTGCTCGTCGTTGCGTCCGCGCGCGAAGGACTCGCGCGGCTGCTTCGCTCGCTCGTCCCCCCGCGGCCCGCGGCCCGGATCGATCCGGCGGCGTCGATCGATCCGAGTGCGGAGCTGGGCCCGGATGCGTTCGTCGGACCGCACGCGGTCGTCGGGGCGCGCGCGCGAATCGGAAAGCGCGCGTTCATCGGCGCAGGTTCGATCGTGGGCGACGACGCGCGCATCGGCGACGACGCCGTCCTCCATCCGGGAGCGCGCTTCCTCGACCGCTGTATCGCCGGCGACAGACTCGTGATGCAGTCCGGCGCCGTTGTCGGAAGCGACGGTTTCGGCTACGTCTTCGCCGACGGCAAGTTCGCGAAAATCCCGCAGGTCGGGAGCGTCGTCCTCGGCGACGACGTCGAGCTCGGCGCCAACGCCTGCATCGATCGCGCCCAGACCGGGGCGACGCGGATCGGCGACGGGACGAAGATCGACAACTTGGTTCAGATCGGACACAACTGCCGGATCGGTGCGAACGCCGCATTCGCCGCGCTCTCGGGCCTCGCGGGATCGACCGACGTCGGCGATTACACGCGCGTCGGAGGTATGGTGGGCTTCAGAGGTCACGTGACGGTCGGGGCGCGCGTCACGATTGCGGCGCATTCGATGATCTGGAGCGACGTCCCCGACGACGCGTTCGTGAGCGGCGACCCCGCGCAGAACCACCGCGATCAGCTGCGCTGGCAGGCCAGCCTCCGCAAGGTACCAAAGCTGCTCGAACGAGTGGAAGCCCTGGAGCGCAAGCAGTGACCGGCCAGCAGACGCTGCGCGACCGGCTCGAATTTGCCGGAGTCGGACTGCACACCGGGCGCGGGACGCGCGCGCTCGTCGAACCGGCAGGGCCCGGAACCGGGCTCGTTTTTCGACTGCACGGAGGCTTGGAATTTCCCGCGACCGCGGAGCACGTCGACGATACGCAGCGCGCGACCGTCCTCG
>JAFAMS010000256.1 GCA_019233165.1 Vulcanimicrobiota bacterium
GTTCTCGCGTTCGTCTTGCTCGGGGTAGACGACGATCGCTCCAAAGCGTTCGGCGAGCCGGTCGAAGCGCGTCCCGTTCGCAAAATCGTCGGCGTCTTGGCGGCACCCGTGCAGCGCGACGAGCAGCGGAGGATACAGGCTGCGCGAGGCAGGGACGAAGAGGCGACGGTTCACGCGAGCGGTTCCGGCTCGGGTTGCGGTCTGGGGGCGCGAACGACGAGCGCGATCCCGCCGCAGATCGCGGCGAGACCGAGCGCGTCTTCCCAGCGTACCGGCTCGCGCAACAACAGCGCAGCAAGGCCGAGTCCGAAGACCGGCGTCAGGAAATAGAACGAGCTCACGCGCGTCGCCTCGCCGTGACGGAGGATCCAAAACCACAGGAACGACGCGCCGATGCTGATCGCAAGGATGAGGTAGACGAACGAGCCTACGATCTCCGGCGTGCGCGGGATGAGGGGAACCGGCTCGAAAAGCAGCGCGAACGGGACGAGCACGAGCGACGCGGCCGCGATCTGAAACGCCGTCACGACCAGCAGGTCGGCGTCGGGCCGGATCCGCTTGTAGACGAGCGTCGAGAACGCGAAGCAGATCACCGCGGCGAAGAGCAACAGCTCGTCACCGAACTGTGCCGACGGCGAGCCGGCGCGCCCGAGCATCATCGCGACGACGCCGCCGAAGCCGAAAACCAGGCCGAACGCTTTGCGCCGGGTCAGCGCTTCGCCGATCGTGACCGGCGCGATCAACGCGAGGACCAGCGGGTTCGTGCTGAAGATGATCGCGCCCATCCCCGCGCTCAGGTGCCGTAGCGACTCGTAGCTGAGCCCGAGATAGACGGCGTTCGCGAGCGCGCCGAGCAACACGATCTGCCCCCACTCTCGGGCCGAACGCGGAAGCGGCGCGCGCACGGCGAGCGCGATCCCGATCAAGATCGCGCCGGTGATCCCGAAGCGCAGCACCAGGACCCACAGCGGCGTCGCGTTCGCGCACAAGATCCGGCTCGGGATGAACGCCGACGCCCACAAGAAGACGTAGAGAATCGCCAGGAGGGTTTGGACCCTCACGCGCTAGCGAATACGAGGGAGGACGTCGTGCAGCGCGGCCGGATAGATGCCGAGCGCGATCGTCGCGACCGCACAGACCGCGACGGCGATCCACGGCGCGTAGCTGAGCGGCCGGATCTCGCGGATGTGCGCGAGATCGACGGGGACGTACATCGCGCGGACGATCTTGATGTAGACGTAGACCGAGATCGCGGTCCCGGCGATGAGCAGCCATGCGAGCCACTGATACCCCGCAGCGACGGTGCTCGCCAGGATGAGAATCTTCCCGATGAACCCGGCCGTCGGCGGCAGGCCGGCGAGCGAGAGCAGAAAGAACGCCATCGCGGCCGCCAAGAGCGGATGCCGCGTCCCCAGGCCCGAGAACGCGGAGAGATGTGAATCTTCTTCTTGATCGCGCGAGATCAGCGCGACGACGGCGAACGCGCCCAAATTCATGAAGGTGTATGCGCCGAGGTAGAAGAGCGCATACCGCATCCCCAAGGTCGACGTCCCCGCGAGCGCGGCGACGATGTATCCGAGCTGCGCGATCCCGCTGTAGGCGAGGAGCCGTTTCATGTCGATCTGCGAGAGCGCCGCGAGATTCCCGACCAGCATCGAGAGCCCCGCGACAATCCAAACCGGGACGATGAGCGCCTGATGGTCGGTTCCGAGGACGCCGTAGAGAAAACGCGCGAAGACCGCGAGCATCCCGGCCTTGGTCACGACGCTCATGAACGCCGTCACGGGGAGCGGCGCGCCTTCGAAGACGTCGGGCATCCACACGTGGAACGGGACGAGCCCGAGCTTGAACGCGACGCCGATCATGAACAAACCGCAACCCATCGCGAAGACCGGATTCCCGGCCGGGATCGCTTGAAGCGCGGCGAGGTTCACCGAACCGGTCGCGCCGAAAAGCAGCGCCATCCCGTAGAGCATGAAGCCCGAGGCCATCGACGAGAGGATCAAGTATTTGAGCGCCGACTCGCGCGCCTCACGCAGTCGCACCGGGCTGGCGCGCAGAACCATCCCGCACAAGCAATAGAGCGCGAGCGAGAGGATCTCCAGCCCTAGGAAGATCGTCATCAAGTCGCCGGCGCCGGCCATCAGCATCGCGCCCGCCGCGCTCCACAACATCAGCGCGCACGACGGTCCCACTTTTTCGTCGTCGCGCTGCGGGAGTACCATGAGCAGCGAGAAGATCGCCGCCGCGACGACGATCAAGCTGAAGGCGATCGAAAAACCGCCGAGGATGAAGCCGAATCCGAACGCGGGCGCGAATTGGTGCGCGAGATACTGGCGCACGAGCACGTAGGCAGCGAGCAGGAGGCCCGCGATCCCGACGGCGACCGCCGCGTCGCGTCGCGGGGCGCCTTTCGGAAGGATGAGATCGAGCAGCAGGATCATGAGGGGCGTCGTCGCGACGATCGTGAGCGGAAGGATCGCCGCGTAATCGGAGAGCGGGAACGGTTGCGCGAGCATCACCGCTTCTCCGCGAGCATCGTGTAGGCTTGATCGGGATAGTTCGCCACCGGGCCCGGGTTCACGCCGAGCAGCACGAGGGCGAGGAAGAGCGGCGCGACCGCGACGATCTCGAGCGGCCGCAAGTCGGGGCGCTGCGGCAGATCGGCCTGTTCAGGCCCGTGCATGAACCCTTGATAGACGCGCAGCATGTACGCCGCCGCGAGGACGATCGCAACGAGCGCCAGCGCCGCGAGCCACGCGTACCCGGCTTGATAGACGCCGGTCAAGATGAACAGCTCGCCCGCAAATCCGGCGAGGCCAGGCAAGCCGAGTGCGGCGAGCGCCGCGATCGCCATCGCGCCGGCGAGGATCGGACTCCCGCGGGCGAGACCGCCGATCCGCGAGACGAGCCGCGTCTCTTCGCGCGTTTCGACGTAGCCGATCACGAGGAACATCGCGGCGCTGAAGAATCCGTGCGCGACGATGTAGACGACGGCCCCGCGCAATGCGTAGTCGTTGAAGACGAAGATCGCAATCAGGATCAAGCCGAGATGCGAGAGCGAGCTGTAGGCCACGACCTTCTTCGCGTCGTCGGCGACCAGCGCGATCACCGCCCCGTACAAGAGTCCGATCGTTCCCAGCACGATCATCACCGTCGCGAATTCATGCGTCCAGGCGGTGAAGAGCGGAAGCCCGATCGCGATGAAGCCGTAAAGCCCGGCCTTGGACTGGACCGACGAAACGACCGCCGCGACCGGCGAGGGCAGCTCCGCGTACGTGTCCGGCATCCAGGTGTGGAACGGGAAGACCGGAGTCTTGACCAGGAACGCGACTGCGAACGCGGCGAGGATCCACGGCGCCCACGCGTCGGAGATCGGCGTGACCTGTCCCTTTCCGATCACGTCCGTCGTCCCGTAGATGACTCCGTAGGTCGCCGTTCCGAGCAGCAGCAACAACCCGCCCGCAACGTTATAGATGAGGTAACGCCACGCGGTCGCCGGGTGGACGCTCCAACCGATCATCAGCAAGAAGACCGGGATCAGCATCGCATCCCACAGGAGCGCGAAGAGCAGCAGGTCTTTCGCCAGGAATAATCCGAGCATCGTCGCTTCGAGCAGGAGCATCAGTCCGACGAAGTTGCGCTGGCGCGGGACGTTGGTCGCCAAGAGCGCGCAGACGGTCACCGTCGCAAGCAGCTGCACGAGCGCGTACGAGACGCCGCCCATGCCGAGATGGAAATTCGATGCGAACGGATACGAGAGCCAACGCGCCGATTCGTCGGGCGGGAACGCCGCGGGGTCCATCAGCTCGAGCAGGACGAGGCCCGCGAGCGCGACCGCGACGCCGTACCACTTCGCCGCACCGTTCGCGCTCTTGGGAAATGCGAAGGCGAGGAAGGCGAGAAGCGTCGTCCCCAGGACGAGCGCGGTGAGCATCAGTGCGCCCCCACGACGGCGTAGTAGACGATGAACGCGGCGGCGCCGAAGACGATCGTCAAGGCGTACGCTCGGACGAGCCCCGTCTGGAAGCTGCGGAAAAGGTGGCCCAACCACAGCGCCGAGACGCGGGCTTCGCGGACGGCACCGTCGATGACGAGCGGGTCGACGACGACCCCGAAGAAGGTTCCGAACGCGCGCGAAGGTCGCACGAACAGCGCGTCGATCGCCGCATCGAAGTAGAACGCGTTCGTCAGCAGCGGGAACATCCGAATTGACTCGTTCCGCAAGCGCGCCACGGAGTCGCGCAGCGCGGCGGTCGAGCCGTAACGCAGGTACGCGAGCCCGATCCCGGCGAGGACGACGATGAAGACGAGCGCGCTCGATGCGAGCTCCGAGAACGGCGCCGCGCCCTCGACCGGCGCGATCGTCGCGCCGAAGACCGGCTGCAGCAGCCCGTACCAGAAGCTGTTCGTCCCGCCGAGATCGAGGAATCCGGCGAAGATCGTGCCGACGAAGAGAACGGCGACCGGCGCCGTCATGAGCCACGCCGGAGCGTGCTCCTCGTGGGGCGCCGCCTCGTCGTGCGGGTGCTTGAGGAGACCGGCGCTCGTCCCGGCGAGCTCGGGATGCCGAATCCCCAAGCTCGATGGATCGATCTCGCCGCGATACGTCCCGAAGAACGTGATGAACACCATCCGGAACATGTAGTAGGCGGTGATCCCCGCCGTGAGGACGCCGATCGCGTACAGCACCGGGTGTCCTTTGACCAACGTCTCGTAGACGACCGCGTCCTTCGAGAAGAAACCTGCGAGCGGCGGGAAGCCGCAGATCGAGAGCGTTGCGACGAGCATCGACCAGAATGCGAACGGCTCGCGCGCGCGCAGCCCGCCCATCCGGCGGACGTCCTGCTCGTTGTGCAGCGCGTGTATCACGATCCCGGCCGTCAGGAAGAGCTGCGCTTTGAAGAACGCGTGGGTGAAGAAATGCAAGACGCCGCCGTCGTACGCGCCGACGCCGACGCCCATGATCATGTAGCCGATCTGCGACATCGTCGAGTAGGCCAAGATCCGCTTGATGTCCCACTGTCCGATCCCGAGGATCGCGCCGAGGAGCGCGGTCAGCCCACCGATCACGCCGACGAGCTCGCGGGCATCGGCCGAGCCTTGCCACATCGGCCAGCAGCGCGCGATTAAGTAGACGCCGGCCGTCACCATCGTCGCGGCATGGATCAGCGCCGAGACCGGGGTCGGGCCTTCCATCGCGTCGGGAAGCCAGGAGTGGAGCGGGACTTGCGCCGACTTCGCCGCGCAACCGACGAACAGCGCCGCGCAGGCGATGAACAACAGCTGGCCGTTGTACGCGTGGGCTTGCACGCCGGCGAACGCATCGGCGAATGAGACCGAGCCGACGACCGCGACGAGGATGAAGATTGCGAAAAGAATCCCGACGTCGCCGACGACGTTCATCACGAACGCTTTCGTCGCAGCCGCGACCGCCGAAGGCCGCTCGAACCAGAAGCCGATCAGGAAGAACGAGGCCAAGCCGACGAGACCCCAGCCGACGAGCAGCACGACGAAGTTGTCGGCGAGGACGAGCGTGAGCATCGCGAACACGAAGAAGTTCATGTACGCGAAGAAGCGCGGGTAGCCGCGGTCGCCGTGCATGTACCCCATCGAGTAGAAGTGGATGAGGAAGCCGACACCGGTGATGATCAGCGTCCACACGAGCGTCAGCGGATCCCACAGCAGCCCGAGCGCGAATCCTTTGATCCACGTCACCATGGTTTGATGCGCGCCGACGACGGTCGTCGCGCCGGCGGGCCCGCTGCGAACGGCGTCGGCCCACGACGCGAGCGTCGCGACGAACGAGACGCCGATCGCCGCGCAGCCGATCGGTCCCGACCAGCTCTTCAGCTTCGGACCGAGCGCCCAGATCACGATCGCCCCCGCGAACGGCGCGAGCCAGATCAGGAAGAGCAGCGGATACTGCCCCTCGATCCCCATGACGTGCGTCATCCTTTGAGCACGCTCACTTCGTCGACGTCGACGAACTCGGCGCGCCGGAAGACGATGACGACGATCGCCAAGCCGATCGCCGCTTCCGCCGCCGCGACGGTGATCACGAGAAACGCGAAGATGTGGCCGGCGTTGTTCATCGAGGCCCGCGCGTAGGCGACGAACGCCAGGTTTGCCGCATTCCACATCAGCTCGATCGCCATCAGCATCACGAGCGGGTTGCGCCGCAAGACGACGCCGGCCGCGCCGATCATGAAGATCACCGCCGAAAGCGCGATATAGTTCGCGAGCGCGACGCTCACTTGCGTCTGCGCGCCTTCGGCGGGATCGGGTCGACGTCGCCGGCGAGCGCGATCACTCCGATCACGGCGATCATCAAGATGAACGCCGTCGCTTCGAACGGCAACAAGTACGTGGTGAAGAGCACCTTGCCGAAATCGGCGACGCTCCCGAAGACGTTGGCTTGGCCCGGCGGCCCCAGGGGTGCTCCCGAAGCGTTGCTCGTGCCGGCCGCCGACGGGTTGAGCGCGATCACGAACAGCAGTCCGCCGAGCGCGACGATCCCGAAGAGCGAGAGCGGAACGAGGACCCGCGGCAACCGATCGGGCCCGACGCTGAACGGCCGCACGCCGCTCGAAAGCAGCGCGATCACGAACAGGAAGAGCATCAGGATCGCGCCGCTGTAAACGATGATCTGAATCACCGCCAAGAACTCGGCGGAGAGGGTGAGATACATGATCGCGAGAGCCGCAAAGTTCGCGAGCAAGCCGACCACGCTATACACCGGCCGCTTCGCCGTTACGACGAAGACCGCGCTCGCGACGACGGCGAGCGCGAGGAACCAGAACAGGATCAACCCGCGAGCCCCCGCCGCTGCGTCTTCAAGATCGTCCCGCGCCAGGTCGCGTCATAGCCTTTCTGCACGTCGACGGTGTCTTTGGCTTGCGAAACGCTGCCGAGGTCGGCAGGGATCCCTCCGGGGCGCTCGTCGGGCGGCGTCCCGACCCC
>JAFAMS010000317.1 GCA_019233165.1 Vulcanimicrobiota bacterium
CTCGCACCCATCCGGAATCCAACCCTGATGTCCGTTCTGCGGGCCGCGGCCCTCTTTTCTCTCCTAGTCGGATTCGGGTTTGGAAGCCTGCCGGCCGTCGCTCAGTCCTCTTCGGCTGAGGGCTCTCCGGCGCCGACGTCGACCGCGACGCCGCGACCGGCAACCTCCCCCAACGGACAAGCGCCGGCTGCACTGCCGACGCCGACGCCGAGCGCGTCCTTACCGGCGGCGCTGAACGCCCTGCTCGGCGGCGCGACGCCGGCTCCGCAATCGTACGCGCAGTTCTTACGGAATGCCGAAATACAGCCCGGCCTGATCGACCTCGTTCGCAAGGATGACGACCTCTACTTCGATTTAGGTCCCGAGCAGTTCGAGAAAACCTACATCCTCGCGCCGTCGCTGGCTTCGGGGCTCGGCGCCGGAACGTACGCCGGGCGGCTCTACGACCCGATCCTGGTACAGTTCAAGCGGGTCGGACGCCGGATTCTGTGGATTACTCCGAACACGGACTTCGCATCGGCGTCGGGCTCGGCGGCATCGCACGCGCTTTCGATCTCGACCGCGGACTCGATCATCGCGTCATCGCCGATCGTCGCCGAGGATACGGCGCGCAAGCACGTCGCGATCGCGCCGTCGATGCTGCTCAGCGACTATCTCCAGATCGGGAGCGAACTCTCGCGCGCCGCCGGCAGCTCGAGTCCGGGCGGGGGCCTGATGCTGCTCCTCGGAGCTCCGCGCGGCGGCTTCGCGCTCGACACCGCCCGTTCGTTCTACTTGGCGACGAAGGCGCTTCCGCACAACGACGAGATCTCCGTCAACCTCACGTTCAGCGGTTCGGGGAATCTGCAAACCGTACCCGACACGCGCGGGACGCCGATCAAAGTTCACTACAGCATCGTCGAAGAGCCGCCGCGCACGTCGTTCGCGCCGCGCGCCGCCGACGATCGGATCGGCTACTTTGTCGAAACGCAGAAACGCTTCGGCGACGATACCCAGCGCACGCCGTTCGTCCGTTATATCGATCGCTGGGATCTCTCCGCCGGCCCGATCGTGTTCACGCTGACGAACGAAGTTCCCAAACAGTACCGCGACGCCGTCAAGCGCGGAATCCTCGAATGGAACAAGGCGTTCGCGCGCGCCGGCTATCCCGACGCCGTTCGGGTCGACGATCCTCCCAGCGATCCGTCGTTCGATCCCGACGACGTCCGTTACAATCCGATTCACTGGATTACGCAGGACCGAGGCAGTTTCGTCGCCGCGACGCCGCACATCGCCGATCCGCTCACGGGACGCATCCTGCGCGCGACGATCACGATCGACGGCGAGGCGATTCGGAGTCTGCGGCGCGGTTTCGTCGACAGCATCGCACCGGTTCGCGCGCCGATCGCGGCGATCTCGCCGTACGCCGCTTTCGCTCCCGGAGCGGCGCCGCCGCCGGCGGATGCAATCGGCGCGAATGCGATCGAAGCGATCGCCGATCCCTGCGTCGCCGGATTGTGCGACTACTCGGAGACCCTCGAAACCGACGCCGCGTTCGCCGAGCTTGCAATCGACGGCGGAATCCGCGAGAACTCGGCGCAGACCGACAAGTTCATCGATCAATATCTGAGCTCGGTGACGACTCACGAAGTCGGACACGCGCTCGGCCTGCGACACAATTTCGCGTCGTCGACGATCTATTCGCTCACGGACGTCCACAATCCGAGCTTTACCGCGAAACACGGACTCGTCGGGTCGGTCATGGGCTACACGCCCGTGAACCTGGCGCCGCCCGGGAAGCCGCAGACGACCTTCTTCCAGAGCAAGTTGGGTCCGTACGACTACTGGGCGATCGAGTACGGCTACGCGCGCGCGTCGCCCGACGCTTTGCGCAGAATTGCGAATCGCTCGACCGAGCCCAACTTGGTTTTCGAGACCGACGAAGACGCCTTCGGGGCCTGGGCGGTCGATCCGCGCGTCGTCGTCTTCGTTCTCTCGAGCGACCCGATCGGTTGGCACCGCGAGCGCTTTGAGATCGCGGACCGCCTCTTCGCGACGCTCGACAGGCGTTATCCGCGCGACGACCGCAGCTACTACGACGAGCGGCTCGCGTTCCTGACGGTCCTCAACGAGTACACGCGCTCGGCGCTCGTGACGACGCGCTGGGTCGGCGGTGCCTATACGTCTCGCGCGCACCGCGGACAAAAGGGCGGGGCCGCGCCGTTCAGGCCGGTTCCGCGAGCCGATCAAGCGCGCGCGTTCGCGCTTCTCGACCGCTACGTGTTCTCGGCGAAGGCCTTCGCGTTTCCGCCCGATCTCGTGCAGCGGCTCGGGCCCGACCGCTTCCACGGCTGGGGGGACCAGGGACTCGGCAACCGGCCCGACTTCCCGCTAACCGATTTTGCGGGGAATCTGCAAGACGTCGTGATGTACACGCTCTTCAGCCCGATCAACCTCGCGCGGATCAACGACCAAGCGATCCTCGCTCCCGGAAAGACGATGTCGCTCGACGACCTCTTCGAGTGGTCGCGCAAGGCGGTGTACGACGACGTCGCGAGCGGGTCTTCGATCCCGCCGCTCCATCGGGAGCTGCAGCGCCGCTTCACCGATTTGCTCCTGACGATCGCGATGCTCCCCTCGCTGGGGATCGACCAGCTTCGCATGCCCTACGCAACACAGGCGCTGGCGCAATACGAGCTGCGCCGGGTTCGCGGCGAGCTGCAAACCGGTTTGGGCTCGCGGCGGCTCGACGTCGGGACGCGCGCCCATCTCGAAGAGCTCGCCTCGCGGATCGAGCGCGGCCTCCAAGCGAGGAACGTCCGGGGAATCTAGTGATCCTGATCGGGATCGGCTCCAACCTCGGAGACCGCCAGGCCAATATCTTGCAAGCGCTGCAGCGATTGCGCGCGCGGGTCCGCATTGAGGCGGTCTCGTCGTTCTACGAGACGCAGCCGGTCGGGAACGTCGCCGGTCCGGCGTTCCTCAACGTTGCGGCGCGTCTCGAAACCGATCTCGAGCCGGTCGCGCTCGAACGGCTCTTCCGCGACGTCGAGCTCGCGACCGTCAGCAGGCACGATCATCTCGCGCCGCGGGCGCTCGATATCGACTTCTTGTATTACGGCGACGAGCGGCGGGATTTCGGACGCTTCGAGCTCCCGCACCCCTACATAGAACGCCGGCCCTACAATCTCGTTCCGCTCGCGGAGATCGCGCCGGATTTCGTCGATCCCGTCCGCAAGCGCACGCTGAAAGCGTTGGTGGAGTCGATCTCGCAAGAAGGCATCGTCCGCAAGCCCCGAGCGCTCCACTTCGATGTCGATAGCCAAAGCGAAGCCCCCGAGCACCGTCTTTCGCTCAACCGTGCCGGCGTTTCGGGGATCAAGCGGATCGTGCGTCTCGACGTTGCGGGGCGCGACGTCCCGTTCAATGCCGAATTTGCGATGGTCGCCGACCTCGCTCCGGATCGTGCCGGGGTGCACATGTCCCGCTTCTCCGAGCTGCTCGAAGAGGCGCTGCTCGAAGTGCTGGCGCGCAACGACCGCGCCGCCGGCGTCGAAGAGCTCGTCGCACGCGTCGCGAGCGAGATCGTCTCGTCCCAAAAGGCGAGCCGCGCCGACGTTCGGGTTCGAGCCGCCTTCTCGTTGGAGCGTTGGACGCCCGTCAGCGGGAAACGGGGCGAAGAAACGTACGCGCTGGTCGGGATCGCTCACGCCGGCGAGGACGGTACGCGCCGAGCGATTGGCGTCGAAGCCGAAGGGATGACGGCCTGTCCGTGCGCGCAGCAGATGGTTCGAGAACATTCGCTGCGCGAATTGCTCGAAGCGGGCTTCTCGGAGGCCGATGCCAATAAAGCGCTCGACGCGCTCCCCGTCGCGACGCACAACCAGCGCGGGAAGGGAACGCTCACCATCGGCGGCGGCACCGACGTGCGCGCCGAAGATCTGGTCGAGATCGTCGAGAGCTCGATGTCGAGCGAGACCTACGACCTCCTCAAGCGTCCCGACGAGTTCTTCGTCGTCAACAAAGCGCACCACAATCCCCGGTTCGTCGAGGACGTCGTCCGCGGAATCTTGGCGCGCACGCTCGAGGTCTACGCCGACTTTCCCGACTCCACGTTCGTCTGCGCGACGCAAGTCAACTATGAGTCGATCCACAAGCACGACGCTTTTGCCGAGGCGTTCGGAACCTTCGGAGAATTCAGGCGCGAGCTCCGCGACGGCCGTCAGGTGGTCCAGAAGACGGATTTGGCGACGTGGCTCGGGACGCGGCCCTCGCCGGTCGTCGTCTAGCCGCGCAGCGCCGCGATTCGCGACTTCAGCGAGGGATGGCTCGCGAAGAGCAGCTCGGCCCAGCGCGGCTGCTCGTCTTCGGCGAGATTTCGCTCGCGCAGACGCTCGAACGCGCTGATTCCGGAAGCGGGACGGTCCGTTGCGCGAACGGCGAAACGGTCGGCGCGCCGTTCGATCGCCCGCGAGCCGGCGGCGAGGATCGGACCCGCCGCCGTCCCCAAAAGCGTGAGGTAGAACGCGAATCGCTGCAGCGCGGGCAGGGAGACGACCGGATCTTCGCGGCGTCGCGCCAGCGCGTGCGCGCCAAAAATCAGCGCAGTCGCCGCGAGCGAGCCGGCGGCGACGCCGATCCAGGTGTCGCGTGCGACGTAGTGGCCGAGCTCGTGCGCGACGACGAACTCGACCTCGTCATCGCTGAAGCCTTCGAGCAGCGTGTCGCCGACGACGATCTGATGCGTGTGGAAGAGTCCCGTAACGTACGCATTGACCTTCTTCGAGCGGCGGCTCAGATCGAAGCGAAGGATCTTCGCGTCTCCGACGCCGTACCGGTCGGCGAGCGTGCGCAGCCGCGCTTCCAGCGTCCCTCTGAGCGGCTCGAACTTGTTGAAGACCGGCGCGATGTACAGTGGAATCACCAGGTTTGCGAGGACGAGCAGCGGCGGTATCGACGCGCTCGCGAGCGCCGGCCAGATGCGGGGGAAACGGCGCGCGAGCAGCGTGAGCGCGCTCATGAGCGGCGTTCCCAGCGCGAGCGCGAGTGCGGTCGACTTTGCGCGGTCGAGAAGCCAATCGGCGAGCTTCTGATCGCTGAGGCCGTAGCGCCGCTCGAGGACGAACCGCTCGGCATAGTCGACCGGTATGTCGAGGACGGCGTCGGCGAGCGTTGCGGCGACGTAGTAGAGCGCAAAGCCCCGGACGCTTTCGTTTCGCCGCGTCTTGGCCGGTAGCCGCTCGGCGACGTCGAAGGCGAGGACGGCGCCGGTTGCGATCGAGCGCGCGATCCCGCTCAGCATCAAGGCGCGTCGCGTCGCGCCGTACCGCACAGGGTCTTTCTCGAGCGGCGGCGCGGGATTGCGAAGGTCGGCAAGTGCGCCGGCGGCTCGGACGGCAACGTATCCACCGATGAAGCCTACGGCGACGCCGACGAAGAGTTTACGCATCGGCTAGATCAGCGAGATCGTCTCTTGCGCTTTCGGAGAGCGCGCCAGCGCATCGATCAGCGCTTGGGCGAGCTGTGCCCCGACCGGATCGTCGATCTCTTCGATCCGTCCGGCGTCGGCGAGCTCCATGAGCCGCGGATCGAGCGGAAGCCGCGCCAGGACCGGAGCGTTCGCAAGCTCGGCGACACGATTTGCATAAGAGGGACCAAAGATCTCGTATCGCTTGCCCGTGTCGGGCGCGACGAAGTACGACATGTTTTCGACCACGCCCAGGATCGGTTTCTTGAGTTGATGGATCAGGTTCGCGGCCTTGCGAACGATCATCGTCGCCAGCGCCTGCGGCATCGTCACCAGAATGACTCCGTCGACCGCCAGCGATTGTAAGACCGTGAGCGGCGCATCCGAGGTCCCCGGCGGAAGATCGATCAGCAAGAAATCGAGATCGCTCCACAGCACCTGCTCGTAGAATTGCCGGATCACGCCCGAGAGGATTGGGCCGCGCCAGATCATCGCGACGTCTTCTTGGTCGGTCAACAAGTTCGAGGAGACGACTTCGATCGCGCTGCGCGAGACCGCGGGAACCATCAGCGGCTGCGGCGGCCGTCCGCCACTGGGTTGCGCGTTCGGATCGTCTTGCAGCCCGAGCGGTTCGCGCAAGCCGAAGAGCCGCGGGATCGACGGCCCCGTGATGTCGGCGTCGAGGATCCCGACTTTCAGATTCTGCTCGCGCAATCCGACTGCGAGCAAGGCCGTGACGAGCGATTTTCCGACGCCACCTTTCCCCGACATGATCGGAACGACGTGCTTGAAGATCGCCCGCTTCGCGAACGTGCCCGGCGCGCGTCGCAGCGGCGTGCGGTCCTCGTTCGCGATCGTCGGAACGCGAGCGGAAAGCCGCGCCTGGGAGAGCGCCGCAACGATCGGTTCGACGCGCAGGCCGTGGGCGGCCGCACCGGCTTCGATCGTCTCGTACTTGTTCACGCCGCAACCGGCGCAGTGGAGGCCGAACTTCGAGAGAACTTCTTCGGCAATCGGTAAGGCTTCGACGAGCTCTCGAATGTTGGTCTTCGGACCGATCTCGATTTGTGGAAGTCCATGCATAGACCGGCGGTACTTCGCGCTAAGCACCGCCGGTCTTGCGGGAGGCGCGGCCTACAGCTTGGGGCCCCAACCCGGGAAGTACTGCGGGCGGTACACCGGGCGAGGCAAGGTAGGCCGGCGGGGCTCGTCGACGTCGTTGGGTTTCACGGGCGAGTTCGCGTTCGTAACCGACATGGTTTTGTGTCCTCCGTGAGCCCAATCTATCGGCGCCCAGTTGCCGCGCGGTTAACGAACGCGCCCTCGCCGTCTCGGCGGTGGTAGAGACCGGGCGCAACGCGACCGTAGTTGTGTGCGAGCGTCTGTTGTTCGAGGCGTGCGAGCGAACCGTCGAGCGGAGGGGCGGAGGGATCGTAGACGATGTAGTCGGGTGTGAGCGCGAGAACGCGGCGCAGCTCGCGGCCGCCGGCGTTTCCGGCGACTGCAGCGAGACGCGAATCGCTGAAGTGCGGCGGATACGGGTAGCGCGTCGGTAACGGCAACGCGAGAAGGAGGTAGAGCACGGGTTCGCCGCTCGCGACGAACAACGAACGGTTCGCGCCGATCCGGTGGTGGATTTCGACTGCGAGCGAGGCGACCGGATCGCCGTAGGTGGGATCGAACGCGCGTCCGCGCGCAATCGCCACGCCACGCACGGCGAACCACGCGCCGTGAGCTGCAAAGGCGAAGATCAAGCAGCCGGCAAGCGCGAGCGTCCGCCGCGGCGTGGGCCATTCGAACGAAATCCGAACGAGCGCCGCCGCCGCAAGAAGTGCGAGCCCGGGCATAGCCTCGACAAATTGATGTCCCGAATAGTCGCCGATCGCCGCGACGGTGAGGAGTGCCGCACCGCTCCATGCCGCGGCTAACGTTACGAGCGCTCGATCTTCCAAAACCGTACGGGTTCGTCGCCCGAGGAGCGCAGCGAGCGCTGCGATCAGCACGATCTCGATTGCCGGCGCGAGCTCCCAGAGCTGCACCGCCGCGACCCCGGCGAGGTTCATCGCCGGACGCGGCAGCTCGAGCCGCCGCACGTTCGCGGAGAGATTCGCATCGAGATACGCGCCCAGGCCGCCGCCGGCGACGAACGGGATCAGCGTCGCGAGCGTCGTCAGCGCAAATCCGCCTGAGAGGATTCCGAGCCCCCGCCAATCGAGCCGTCGTTGCATCAGCGCGACGGTGCAAAGCGCGGCGACCGGGATCGCGGCCGTCTGTTTCACGCCGACGGCGATGCCGAACGAGATTCCGGCGAGGGCGAGAACCAATGCGCTCGAAGGCGAGCGGAGCAGCAGCCAGACGCCGAGAGAAACGAAGACGACGTCGAAGAGCTCGGCATTTGCGGCGATTCCGCCGTCGGCGAGCGAGAGTGCGAGAAAGAACCCGGCCGCGACGAAACCCGTCGTTTGCGGGCCAGCCGCGAACCGCGTGCCGATTCGGTAGAGGAAATACGCTGTTCCGACCGCAGCGAATACGGAGAGCCATCGATACGCTGCGACGCTCGTGCCGAACGCCTTGAAACCGGCCGCAAAGATCGCGAACAGCACCGGCGGCTTGCACTCCCAGGCGGTAACGTACGGAAGATGGCCGGCGAGCATTTCGCGCGCGACGAGCGCGTACAGGCTCTCGTCCCAGTCGATCACGCTTTGCGTGAACGCGTAGGCCCTCCCGGCCAAGGCGATGAGGAAAAGGAGCGCGAGGACGGCCAGCTCCCTCCCCAGGGGATTGCGGTTAATACGTAGTTTCCTCGAGGGCCGACCCGCCAAAGATACGTGGTTACCACGATGTTCGGCGGAGGCCCCGTCGATACGCTAGGCCCACGATGCTTTCCCCGACCGCGGCCCCCACCGGCCTCGACACCCTCATCCGCGACGCACTCAAGCTGGCGTCGGACGCGGGTCGGAGCGACGTCGTCTCGACCCTCGAAGCTGCGCTCTCGGCCTCAGGGACGGCGCAGCCCGAGGGCTGCGAGCTGGATATCCTCGCCGCCGAGGTTCGCCGCGGTGGTCGCCTCATCAAGCTCTCGCGTGGGGAGCTTGCGCTCATGATGGCGCTCGCGCTGCGGCGCCGCCCGTGTACGCGAGCCGAGCTCGTCGAGCTTCTCTACTTCCACCTCGAAGAAGCGACGGCGGCTACGCAGCTCAAGGTTTACGTGCATCGCGTCCGCCGTCGACTTGACGATCCCGGCGCTATCCTGCACCGCAACGGCACCTATTGCTTGGGACCTTCGGTTGCCGTCGATCTCTGGGATGTCGAAGCCGAGGTCGCGCAAGCGATGCGTTCGAAGGCACCCCTTTCGTCCGAGACGCGGAACCGGCTAGACGCAATTCGACAACGTCTCGTCCGGCGAAGCGCCGCACTTTCGACAGAGACGGAGTGGGGCGCGGCTTTAGAGCGGCGCCTGGAAACGCTCCTCTTCGATGTGACGACGCGTCTGGGAGAAGCGGCACTCGCTGCGCGGGACACGTCTACGGCTTCGCGTCTGGCGGCGGAGATTCTCACGTTGGATCCATGCGACGAACGCGGCGCCGAGCTTGCAATCCGCACCCATCTCGCCGCCGGAGACCGGGGCTCAGCCGTCCGCGAGCTTCGACGTTACGAGCGAACCCTGAAAGTCGAGTTCGCGGCGCAGCCCTCGCCCGAACTTTGCTCGCTGATCACTGCACAAGGAAGATAACGATGACGAACGATCCGGAATACGTCCTTCGCGTTGCACGATCAATCGTAAAGCGAACGATGTGGCGACTTTATCTTCGCGAGTTTCTGCGTCAGGGGATCGCCGGCCGCTAGCGGCCCGCGAGTACCCAGCGCGCGAGTTGAAGCCGCGAATTCAGATTGAGCTTCGCAAACAGGTTCGACAAATGGACTTCGACCGTGCGCTCGCTCAAGAAAAGCCGCTCGGCGATTTCGCGATTCGACTTTCCCTCGGCGACGAGGTTCGCAACCTGCGACTCGCGCGCGCTCGGCAACGACTTCGAGCGAACCCGGCGCGCCGGCACCATGCCCCCCGGCTCGAAGCGTCTCACCGAGACGTTCAGATTCGAGAGGAGCTCGAGTTCCGCGGGAGTTGCTTGGCCGATCAACGTGCTCGCATAGGCAGTGAAGAAGTCGGCGCCGAGCGAGCGCGAGGCCGCTGCGGCTTGCTCGAGAACCGACTTGCTCCCGGGTCGCCGGAGCGCGAGCATCGCGTATCCGCGCCCGAGCAGATAGTGCGCTCGCGGCCACGCCGCCCCCGGTTCCGGCAGCGAGTCTGCGATCCAGTCGAGCGCGGCGCGATCGTTACGAGCTTCGGCGTAAAGGGAGAACGCTAAGGGGAACGTCATGAAGGCCAGCGTCACGGGCTCACGACGATAGGCCCCGTCGAGATACCGTTCCAGCGTCGGGTCGACGGTTTTCGCTGCCAAAGCCGCCCAAATCGCGAGTTGGCCGATGCTAGGCTTGTAGCGGTCCCGCACCGACTCGTGAATCAGTGGCTCGATTCGTTCCGCGTGCATCTCGAGTTGCGACGAGAGCGCGCCGATCGCCGCCGGCACGCTGAGCAAGTGCGAGGAGACTTGCGGTGAAAGACGCTTCCAGTTGACGTCGGCCAGCGGCAAAAGCGCCGCCTCCCAATCACCGGTGCAAAAAGCTGCGTAGCTCCCCTGGTACGTCCCGAAAACGGAACCGTCGGCGGGCGCGCCCTTCTCCAGGCTGAGCGCCGCCAGCCTTTCGGCGAGCCAACGCGGACCTCGCTGATAGTGTTCGATCAAAAGTCCCGAAAGAGTGCGGAAATATTCGATGTACGACCGCTGCCCGGCGGCGTACACATTGACCGAGTCGAGTGCTTTGCGCATTCGATCTTCATCGGCGAGGTGCGAAGCCACGATTGCTTCGGCCTGACGGATCTTGGCGAGGGTTTCCGGCGGCGGGGTATCGCCGCTCGTGCGCAGCGTCGCCAACGTCTCCTCGAGCGCCTTGGCGTCGATCCGATTCGCGTGAATGTTTGCGATCGCTCCGATCAACTCGGTGCGCGCGATCGGATCGTCCGCATCCGCATAGTACATCTTAAACGTCTCGATCGCTTGCTCGTACTCTTCGAGCTCGCCAAAGACGCTGACGTGCATGGCCGCAAGCCGTGCGGCGGCAGCGTTCATGCCTTTGCCGCGCGCGTAGACGATGGCGTCATGCAACATGCGGTCGGCCTCGATGTGGCGATCGAGGATCCGTAGCGCCGAGCCGTACCGCTGATAGATCGCAAAAAAGTCGGCGGCGGCGGGCTGACGCAAGCGCAGCGCTTCTTCGTAGGCGTCGACGGCGACATGCCAACGACCGTCGCGGTATGCATCGTCAGCGAGGCGAACCGCATACGTCCAAGACAAATCTCGCTCGCCGAGCTCTCGAGCGTGCTCGATGATTCGCGCACATTCGTCGCTGTCCGGCTCCGGAACGGTCAGCAGCGCGCCCAGGATCCGCTTGTGATAGGAGAATGGGACCTCGACCCCCTCACGAACGGCTTGCTTGATGCGAGCGTGCGAAAACGAAATCGCATGCCCGTCTTGCACCAGATACTTCCCGACGCTCCCCGCCAACAAGCGCGCCAACTCCTCCGGCTCGGGGTAAAGCAACGAGAGCAAGTGGTGGTTCACGGGCGTTCGCAGGAACGAACAGAGACGGATGAACTCAAGCCGGCTCGGCTCGAGCGCCGAGAGTTGGGTAGCGACTACCGCCTTGAGTGAACTAAGGACCTGTTCGGGTACGCTCGCGCTTTGCAGTCGGGCTTGCGCCGCAAGCGTTACGATATCGAGCGGAATGCCTTTTGCGTATTCGACGATCGTTCGTACGATCTCCGGACTTGCGGCCGGATACATCGTGCCGGCGAGTCGGAGCGCCTCCGCTTCTGCGAGCTCTTGCAGGAAGAGCGTCGATGCGGTTGCGGGGATCGGGCGATCCGCGAGCGCGTCGCTGCGCTGCGCCCGCACGAGGGCGAAGGGACGTTCTTTGAAGAGCCGGCTGACGTACGAAAGCGTTTCGTCGCTTTCTGCGTCGATCCACTGATAGTCGTCGACCGCTGCGAGCACCGGGTAATCGGCGAGCACTCCTTCGAGCAGCCGGGTGAAGGCGGTCTCGAAAGCACCGGTGGTAACCGGTCGTGCGTCCGCATCGACGGCGAGTGCGGGGCCGAACGATTCGCCCATCGCGGCGAGCGCGACCTCGAGCCCGCTCGTGTACGTCGAGACCTCCGTGCCGAGCGCGGCGATCGCGGCTTTCGTCAGATCGGCGACGATCGCAAAAGGCCGCCGGCGCCGGAACGCATGACAGGTGGCCGCGAGCACGATCCACCCGCGGGCACGCGCGCTCTCGACTGCGCTCGCGAGGAGCCGGCTCTTTCCGAGTCCGGCCGCTCCGCACATCGCGATCGTCGCGTGCGAAGATCTCGCGCGGACGTCGGCCAGCAACTCGCGGACCAGCGCGAGCTCGGCTTCGCGGCCGATCAGCCCCCCTGCGGACGACCCAGCCGGCTCCTGTCGGATCCCCGACGCCATTTGGCTCAACCCTAGCATGCCGCGAAAGGGACCGCTAGGCAGGAGGTCCCTGGGGACGTCTGCTCGTAGCCACACCAGCCGAGTACTCGCCTTGTTAGGGCGAGGGAGCCTGCCGACGGCGTGAGGGCAGCAAATATGGCGACGAAAAGACCGGCGAGACGGTCCCGAAAGAAGACATCGGGGAATTTGATCGCGTTTCTCTTCCAACTCGCGACGAACCCGACCCTAGAACAAGAGTTCATCAATGGTACCGCAGCAATGCGGCAGGAGCGGATGCAGGGCGCGCGGCTGAACGAAACCGAAATGGCCGCCGTGATCGCCAATTACGATAAAGTCTCGCTCTATCAACTGGTCGAGGAAGAATCGGGCGGCGAGGTCCACATCCAGGGCGGCTACCACTACCAATAGGCGCGGCTCCGCGTCGCTCCGGTGAAACTCGTCGTCGTTGGAACGGGGATAAAACTCGGCCAAGCGCTGCCGAAGGTCGTGCTGGAGATGCAGCAGGCTCAAAAGCTCCTGTATCTCGTCGCGCACCCGATAACGGCGACGTGGTTGCGGCAGCTCAATCGAAACGCCGAATCCCTGTCGCGCTTTTACGCATCGGGCAAGCGGAGGTCCGAGAGCTACGAAGAGATGGCGCAGCACACGCTCTCGTTCCTGAAACGCGGAAAAAGCGTGTGTCTTGCGCTCAACGGGCATCCCGGCATCGCGGCGAAGATGCCGCGGCTCGCGCTGCGCCGCGCCAGGGAGGCCGGTTTCGAGACCGAGCTGCACCCGGGCGTCTCGTTCTTGGATTGCCTCGCGTCGGACTTAGGAATCGATCCGGTCGAGCGCGGGATCAGCATCTTCGACGCGACGGATTTTCTCAAGCGGCGCCGCCAACCCGACACGTCGACCGACCTCGTTCTTTTGCAGCCGGCGGTCGCCGGTAGCGACGATTGTACGCCGAATCCCGAGGGTCTGCGGCTCTTGGCTTCCAGGTTGGCGGACGCATACGGCAGCGATTACGAGGTCGTGCTCTACGAAGCGGCGGTTCTCCCAATGATTCAGGCAGAGATCGCGAAGGTGCCCCTCCGCGAGCTCGCATCGGCGGATCTCTCGGCGGCGACGACGCTCTACGCACCCGCACTGACCGGATAGATGACCGGAAACCGCAGGCTCCGCAGCAGCCGTGAGGCGGCGACTCAACGACGGAGAGCGCTCACGAACGCGCCCGCTGACGCGACGAGCGCCGCCAGCCACAACGTCAGCGGCGTCGCGTGAGCAATCGCTTGCACGTGCGTCCCGCCCGCCTCGACTAGCTTCGCGCCGAGCGCTCCGAACGTTACGGCGACCAGCGCCGCGCCGAGCGACTGGCCGAAGAGGCGCGCGGTCGCGAGCATCCCGCCGGCGGTCCCGCCGCGTTCGCGGGGGACGCTCGTCAACAGCTCGCGATTGTTCGGCGACTGAAAGAACCCAAAGCCGAGCCCCGCGACGATTTCGCGCCACACGATCTCGCCGACGCTCGGGTTCGGCGGAAGAAGGGCGAGCAGCGCGCAGCCGGCGGCCATGAAGGCGAGCCCGCTCGTCGCCAGGATCCAAACCGGCTTACGATCTGCGAGCCTCCCGGCGAACGGCGCGACGGCTGCGACCGCCAGCGGCCACGGCGTTAAGATGAGTCCGGCTTCAAAAGGCGTGCGGCCGAGGACCGTTTGAAAGAAAAACGGGAGCGAAACGATCGCCAGTCCCTGCGCGGTGTACGAGCACACCGAGGTCGCGGAGCTGAGCGTAAACGTGCGCAGCTTGAAGAGCTCGAGCGGGATCAAGGGCCGACTTGCGCGGCGCTCGCGTTTAACGAAGAGAACGAGCGCGGTGATCGCCGCGAGGAAACAGGTCGCGACCAGCGACTCGGCCCCCCCGTGCGCGATCGCTTCGACGCCGAGCGTGAACGCGCTCAGCGCAACGCCGCACCAGATCGCGCCGGCGAGATCGTAGTCTCGCAGAGAGCCGGTCGGCGGATAGTGCGGGATCGTGCGCGCCGACATCACGAGCAGAACGGCGCCGATCGGGACGTTGATCATGAAGAGCCAAGGCCACGGCGCGACGGCTAGGATCGAGCCGCCGATCGTCGGTCCGGCGGCGGCGCTGGTTGCGACGGTCAGTGCGGTCCAGCCGGTTCCCCGCCCAAGCAGCTGCGGCGGATAGATCCCGCGCAGCATCGACGGCTGGATCCCCATGATCATCGACGCGCCGAAGCCCTGCAGCACGCGCGAGACGACGAGCTCGGGAAGCGAATGCGAGAGCGCGCAAAAGAGCGATCCGAACGTGAAAACGGCGACCCCCGTGCGGTAGATCAGCGTGAAGCCGGCGAGCTCGCCGAGCGACGCGAACGCGAAGAGCGTCGCCGTTACTGCAATCTGAAAGCCGTTAACGACCCAAATCGATTCGGCCGGCGTCGCCGAAAGCTCCCGCGAGATCGTGGGAAGCGCGACATTGGCGATCGAGCCGTCCAGGACGGCCATCACCGTCGCGGTGAGAAGCGTGGCGAGCGCCCACCGCCGTCGGTTCCGCGGGAGGCCCTGCTCCGAGCTCAGGGCTGACGCAGGTTCGTGAGGACGAATCTCTCGAGATTCTCAAACGCGGCGGTGAACGCTTTCGGCGAGAGCCGGTCGACGTTTTCGTACGGACGGCCGAGCGTGTCGTCGTTCGCCTTCGTCACTTTTTGTGCAGTGCAATCGACGATCGCGAGCCTCAGCTCGCCGTAATGGCCCCCTTGCGAACCCCATTGGCGGTTTTCGTTGGGGATCACCAGCGCGTCGACGTCGACGATCTTGTCGGCGTTGTTGAGCGAGCACGACTCGAGATTACGCGCCTCACCGCGTTCGGCCACGCGAGGCTCGACCGCTTCGAGCTTGAGGTCTTCGACGACGACCTTGCGCGCCAAATCGCGTTCGATCGGCTCGATCGCCGCTCGCCGGTCGGCGGGGAGCATATCGCTGCGCACGACGATCGCGACCGGCGCTCGCGCGCCCGGCGACGGGCTCGCGTCCAGCGCGACGAGCGAGATGGCGACGAGGAGGGCGTCCACCCAGGGTTCTTTGGACCTCCAGTCCGCCGACCCTCACAAGCCCCTTGACAGGACTATCCGCGATGGATATAGTTCGTTCAGGATATATCCAAAAAGGATGCATCCACTCCGGTTAGTCCCGGCGAAAGGCCCGAAGGCGATGCGGTACTCTCCCGAAACCCGGCCGTCTCAAGCGACGATCCGCTTCCCGATCCTCCCCGCACAGAATCCCAGCGGCCGGCTTTTCCCCGGCTGGGGGCCCAAGCTCTGATGCCGCGAGGCGACGCCGACCTCAAGGCGCTCCTTCCGCTCGCCGCCAGCGCATTCCACATTCTGCTCGCGCTCGCGGCGGGCGAACGGCACGGCTACAGCATTAGCAAGGAAGTCGAGAGCGCGACTGAGGGAATGGTGAAGCTCCCGCCGGGGACGCTGTACCGTCAGATCAAGCAAATGCTGGTCGACGGTTGGATCGCCGAAACGGCGAGCGACGATGAAGACCAGCGTCGTCGCACGTACAAGCTGACCGATCGAGGCCGCAAGATCGCGCAGGCGGAAGCAGCGCGCCTTGAAGAGCTCGTCAGGATCGCCCGTGAGCGCAGACTCTTACCCGCCGTCGCGTTCGGGTGATGCGCGGTTCCGCGTGGCGCGAGCGCTCTTCGAAGCGCTCCTGTTCGCGTGTCCCAAGGAGTTTCGCCGGCTCTACCGGGGCGAGATGCTCGAGCATTTCAGCGACGCGCTCGCGGAGGAAGAAGAAGCCGGCGGGCTCGCGGCCGCATTGCGCTACGCGCTCGGCGCTTATGTCGATCTGGTCGTCACTGCCGCTCGTGAAAGGGCAACTATGATCCTCCAAGACATAGGCTTCGCGTTGCGGACAGCCCGCAAGTCACCGCTCTTCTCGATGATTATCGTCGCGACGATCGCAATCGCGATCGGCGCCAACGTCGCCGTTTACAGCGTGCTCTCCGCCGTGCTGCTGCGCCCGCTCCCCTATCCGAACCCGGATCGTCTCGTCTTCGTGTGGGAGCGGTTTGAAGACTCGATGCACCACGGGACCGCCGGCCCCGTCTCGACGCCGGACGGGATCGACATTCGCGATCAAAACACGACCTTTGCGGCGACCGCCACGTTCACGACTCTTCGGCAGACGCTGCTGGGAGCCGGGCCGCCGCGCCTATTGAACGGGATCGTCGCGAGTCCGGAGATGTTCGACGTGCTCGGCACGCAGCCGCAGCTCGGACGCCTCTTCACGCGGCGCGACGAAACGCGCGCGGTCGGCGACGTCGTCGTGATCTCGGATTCCCTCTGGCGCTCGGCGTTCAAAGCCGATCCGGCAATCGTCGGAAAGACGATCATGCTCAGCGATAAACCGCGCACCGTCGTCGGCGTCGCGCCGGCGAGTTTCGTGCAGCCGGATCCGTGGAGCGGTGGATTCACTCCCGTCGATTTCTGGTCGGTCTTCAAGCGAGCGACGATCACGGAGGACGACCGCGGCAGCCACAGCTATCGCCAGATCGCGCTGCTGAAGCCCGGCGTATCGATGGAGGCCGCGAACGCCGACGTCAATCGCATCTTCGCCGGCCTAGCAAAGAAGTACCCGAAAGAAAATTCCGGCCGGACCGCGCTCGTGCGCGGCTTCCGCGAGCAGCTGCTCGGCAAGGTGCAGCCGATGATGGTCACGATCTACATCGCGGTCCTCGGCGTCTTACTCGTCGCATGCGCGAACGTCGCGAACCTGCTGCTCAGCCGGGCGGCGACGCGCGACCGCGAGCTCTCCGTTCGTTTCGCCGTCGGCGCTTCCCGGGCGCGGATCATCGCGCAGCTGCTTACTGAAACCCTGCTCTATGCGACTGCCGGAGGGCTGGCGGGCTTCGCGATCGCGGGTGGCGCGATGCGCGCGTTCGTCGCTTTGCGTCCGCCGGGAATCCCGCGGCTTACGACCGTTTCGGTCGACGCGAGCGTCGTCGCATATACGGTCGGGATCATCGTCGTTACGACGCTGCTCGCCGGTCTCGTCCCGGCGCTGAGCTTGTCGCGGCCGGATCTCTCTGCGGCCCTCAAGGCGGGTGGCCGCGGCGCCGGGGGAAGCGGCGGCAACGCGCGGCGCGCGCTCGTGATCGCGGAGATCGCGCTGGCGCTCGCGCTGGTTACCCTTTCCGGACTGACGCTCCGCAGCTTTGCGACCTTCACGCACCAGCCGGTGGGCGCAGATATTCACAACGTCTATACGGTCCATCTCAAGGGACTCTCGACGACTCGGTACGACAAGTCCAATGACGTGCGGATGCTCCAGCGCCGCCTCTTGATGGTCTTCGCCGAACGGTTCGGAAAGTCGAATGTCGCGTTCAGTCTGATGTATCCGTTCGGCGACAGCCAAAGCAATACGGTCGTCGAATTTCCGGGAGTGAAGGTCGACTACGCGCATCCGACGATCGCGAACGTCGGCATGGCCTCGCCGGCGATCTTCGACCTGCTGCACATCAAGGTGCTGCGCGGCCGCGCGTTCACCGAGGGTGACGTTTGGGGCGCTGCACCGGTTGCGATCGTAACCGAACGCTTCGTGAAGCAGTTCCTGCCGGGGAGCGACGGCCTGGGCCGTACGTTCAGGCCCGGGTTCGAAGTGAACGACAAGGTCAAGGAGGGGCCGTATCGCACGATCGTCGGCGTCGTCGCGGATTCACGTCTCGATTACACCCAGCCGATCGCGTCGACCGTGTACCTTCCGATCGACCAAGAGCCGCTCGAGTGGGCCGATCTCTTGGTGCGCTCGAACGCACCGCGCGATACGGTCGCGCAAGCCGTGCGCGACGCCGTCGCCAAGGTCGACGCGACCATTCCGTCGCCGAAAATCGAGTCTCTCGAACAGAAGGAAGACGACAGCGTCGCCCGCGAGCGCACCGGTGCGATCCTGCTCGCGAGTCTTGCCGTCATCGCCTTATTTCTCGCGATTGCGGGCGTCTATGGCGTTGTGTCGTACGGCGTCGCGCAGCGCACGCACGAGATCGGGATACGGGTCGCGCTCGGAGCTCGGACGAGCGATGTCATCCTGATGATTCTGCGCGGAGCGCTGATCTTGGCCGCGATCGGAATCGCCGGCGGGCTCGTGATCGCGGCGCTCTCCTCGCGGCTGCTGGCGAGTCAACTCTTCGGAGTCGACTCGCTCGACCTCGCAACCTACGCCTC
>JAFAMS010000323.1 GCA_019233165.1 Vulcanimicrobiota bacterium
ACGGACGACGCTCGCTTCGTGCGGCGCCGCGTCAAGGATCTAGGCTTCCGGAGTTTTCTCTGCGTCCCGATTCCGGGTCCCGAGCAGACGATCGGAAGCCTCACGGTTGCGTGGCGCGACGGCGCGCCCGAGCATCTCTCGCACTGCCTCACCCTCTCGCGTGAAGCCGAACGGCTCGGGCTGATGCTCGACCGGCTCGAACACGAAAGTCCGCTCGCGCTGCAAGGGCTTCCGATTGCGGAAGGGCTGCTCGACGTACGCGTCCTCGGAAGCTTCGCCTTGCGACGCGGCGCCGTCGCGCTCAGCCTCGATTCGTTTCCGCGCCGCCGCGCGATCACGCTGCTCAAGATCCTGCTCACCCATCACGGTAAGGTGGTGCTGCGCGACGAGCTGGTCGAGCTGTTATGGGACTCGGAAACGCCCAAAGACGGCGGGCAGCTCCTCAAGATCGTCGTGCATTACTTGCGTCGCGGGCTCGGCCAGGCCGAAAACGCCCGGGGCCAGACGGCATTCATCCTCACCGAGCCGCACGGCTATCTCTTCAATCCGGCTTCGCTCCACCGGTTCGACGCGCTGGAATTCGAAAAGCACGCCGACGAAGGGTTCCAAAACGAACGCCGGGGGCGTTGGCGCGAAGCGCTCGTCGAGCTCCGCGCTGCCGCCGATATTTACAGCGGCGATTTTCTCGGCGACGAGCCGTACAGCGATTGGTGCGTCCGCCGCCGCCGCCAGCTCCGCGAAAAACTCTTCGACGTGCTGCTCACGATCGCTCGTCTGCTGCGAAGCGCCGGCGACTACGAAGCGGCGATCCCGGCCTATCGCCGCCTGCTCGAAATCGACCCGTGTCTCGAGGAAGTTCACCGCGATCTCATGGAGGTGCTCCACTTCGCCGGGAAGCGGACACTCGCACTTCGCCAGTTCGAAGCGTGCCGGACCGCCCTGAGGGACGAGTTCGACGTCGGCCCCTCGATCGAGACGGAGACGCTGTACCGGAGCATCCTTGCCGGCTCGACCGGCTAGAAATCGGAACCGATCCGGAACCCGACAAACGTAGCGTATTTTTATTGCCGCGGATGGGCGTGAGTTAGGTTTTCCCCACGGTCCTGACCCCCGCCCATCCCTGCATCCTTAACCGAACTCGCCTGAGGGGACCGAGGGATGGAAGACGATCGGCATTCGGCTTGGCGCACGTACGTCGTTGCGGCAGCCGCCTTCGCACTTATCTCGGCTTTTGCCGCCACGACGGCTTGGGCCGACGACGGCGCCGCGATTTTCTCCGCAAAATGCGCAGCCTGCCACACGATCGGTAAGGGCAAGACCGTAGGCCCCGATCTCAAGGGGATTACGAGCAGCGCGCCCCACGACTGGCTCGTCAAGTGGATCGCCTCGCCGAGCGCGATGGTCAAGTCCGGCGATCCGACCGCGACCAAGCTCGTCAAAGAGTATCCGCTGACGATGCCCGACCTCGGGCTCTCGAATGCCGACATCGAGTCGGTCCTCACGTATATTCAGCAGCAGTCGGGAGGCGCGAGCGCGAGCGGCGCAGCCCCGGCTGCAGCCGCGCCGCCGTTGCCGACCGGGGACGCGATTCACGGCCGCGAGCTCTTCACGGGGGGCGCTCGCTTTACGAACGGCGGCGCACCGTGCATGTCGTGCCACTCGATCGCCGGGATCGGCGCGCTCGGGGGCGGGACGCTCGGTCCCGACCTGACCGACGCGTATCAGAAATACGGCGGCGATGCCGGCCTGGCGTCGTTCCTCACCGGGCTCCCCACCCCCACGATGAACGCGGTCTGGAGCAAGAACCCGCTTACCCCCCAGGAGATCGCCGACGTCAGCGCCTTCATTAAAGAAGCCCCGGTCGCGCAGCGTCCCCTCAACTCGATCGGGACCCTGGCGCTCATGGCCGTCGTCGTCCTCGTCATCCTCGCCGTGATCCTCGGGACGTACTGGCGGAACCGCCTCGTCACCGTTCGGGCTTCGCTGGTCTACCGCGCCAACGGCGGCGGCAGCAGCATGGACTACACTCGCAGATTGGCCGGGAGGTCGTAATACATGGGCTGGATTCAGGATCTCGTCGACCCCAAGTCCCGTCGCTGGGAAGAGTTCTACCGGAACCGCTGGCAGCACGACCAAGTCGTGCGCAGCACCCACGGCGTGAACTGCACCGGCGGCTGCTCGTGGGCCGTGTACGTGAAAGACGGCATCATCACGTGGGAGATGCAGCAGACCGACTACCCGCTGCTCGAGAAGGGGCTTCCGCCCTACGAGCCGCGCGGGTGCCAGCGCGGGATCTCCGCCTCGTGGTACGTCTACAGCCCGATCCGGGTCAAGTATCCGTACATCCGCGGACCGCTGCTCGAGTTCTGGCGCAAGGCCAAGGCGCAGTATTCGAACCCGGTCGAAGCGTGGGGCTCGATCGTCCAGGACGAGGCGACGCGCAAGCGGTTTCAACGCGCTCGCGGTAAGGGCGGCTTCCGCCGGACGAACTGGGAAGAGGTTCAAGAGCTGATCGCGGCGGCGTGCCTCTACACCGCCAAGAAATGGGGACCGGACCGGATCATGGGCTTCGCGCCGATTCCGGCCTTCTCGTTCGCATCGTACGCGGGCGGCGCGCGCTTCTTGCAGCTCATGGGCGGCGTCAACATGAGCTTCTACGACTGGTACGCCGATCTCCCGAACGCGTTCCCCGAGGTCTGGGGCGACCAGACCGACGTCTGCGAGAGCGCCGACTGGTACAACTCGTCGTACATCGTCTCGATCGCGGCGAACCTCAACATGACGCGGACGCCGGACGTGCACTTCATCTCCGAAGCGCGCGTCAACGGCTCGAAGTTCGTCGTGATCTCGCCCGACTTCTCGCAGGTCGCCAAGTATTCGGATATGTGGATCCCGGTGAAAGCCGGACAGGACACCGCGATGTGGTGCGCGGTCAACCACGTGATCCTCAAGGAATATCACGCCGACCGCCAGGTCCCGTATTTCGACAAGTACGTCAAGCAGTACACCGACGCGCCGCTGCTCGTGCGCTTGACGAAGGGCGGTAAGGGACTCAAGCCCGGTCAGCATCTGCGCGCCGGCCGCCTCGCCAAATACGCCGGCGAAGAGCACGGCGAGTGGAAGATGCTGATGTGGGATCGGACTACGAACGGTCCCAAGATGCCGATGGGCAGCGTCGGCCACCGCTGGCAAAAGAAGAAGGGCCAGTGGAACCTCAAGCTCGAGGAGGTACTCGACGGCAGCGCGATCGATCCGGTGCTCACGTTCATCGACAGCGCCGACGAAGTCGCCAACGTCGAATTCTTCGAGTTCGCTTCGCGCAAGACGTTCCTGCGCGGCGTCCCGATCAAGTACGTCGAGACGACCGAAGGACGCGTCCCGGTCGCGACCC
>JAFAMS010000029.1 GCA_019233165.1 Vulcanimicrobiota bacterium
ACTTTCGCCTCGAGCGTGACTTTCGACGGATCGTCGTACAGCCGCGGACTCCACCACCGGTCGAGCTCCTCGGTGAACGCGCGGAAGACGCGCCCGACGGGCGCCGCCATGGTGATCTCTTGTTCGACGGACATCGTGCGGATCGGCATTTCGGTTGTGGCTTGCATAGTGGGTTGTTCCTTTCGTTTGAAGCCGCGTTCGGTGGCGTCGGCGAGCCGCAGCAACGAGCTTGCGAAGCCGTCGCTGATCGGATCGATATAGTGCTCGTAGAGCCGGCGCAGAGGGATCGCGTTGAGATAATTCCAGCGCTCGCGTCCGCGCCGCCGGACGACGACCAACTCGGAGCCTTCGAGGACGTCGAGGTGCTTCATCACGGCGAAGCGCGAGAGCGAGAAAGCGGAGGCGAGGTCGCCGGTCGTCCTTGGCCGGTCCTTGAGAAGGTCCAGGATCCGCCGGCGGGTGGGGTCGGAGAGGGCCTTCCACACCGGGTCGAGCCCGTGTGGCTTCTGCATATGTGACCAATAGGTAACATATAGCTGCTGAGCCGTCAAGGGGAGGAGCTGACGGCCTAGCCCCAACGTCGGGAAGATGGATCGGCCGATTTTCGATCACCTCGACCTTCGCGTGCGCAACTTGCACGAAGCATCGCCCTTCTACGACCGGCTCATGCCGGTCGTCGGCCTCAACCACCGCCGCGCGATCGGCGACCACGTGCTCTACTACCGCAAGCTCGCGAAGGTGCCGGCCGAGGTCGTCGTCCTCTTCGAAGACCCCGCCCACGAACCGACGCAGAGCGTCGTCGCGTTCTACGCCGAGTCGTACGAAGAGGTCGACGCGGCGGCAGCGATTCTCGCCGGCGCGGGCGCGCAAGCGATCGAGGGCCCGATGCTTTGCCCCGAATACTCCGAAACGTACTACGCCGTGTTCTTCCGCGATCCGAGCGGAAACCGGCTCGAAGTCGTCTGCCGGCGGCCTACCGGCGCTTCTTCGTCGAGCGCTTCTTCGCCGAACGCTTCTTAGCGGTCGAGCGTTTCGCCGCAGTTCGCTTCTTAGCCGTGCGCGTCGTGCGCTTCGAAGTGCGGCGTTTCGGGCGCGACTTTTTGCGACGGATCGGCGACGCGTGGCGAGGCTCGTACATCCCTATCGTCTCGCCGCTCGGCAACTCGATCGTCGTGAGCAATCCCCACCCTCGATCCGTCACCTCGCTCGCATTGATACCGCGCTCCGCGAGCCGCTCGAGCGCTTCTTCGATGTCGTCGCACATGAGGTAGAGCTCGTGTCCGGCTTCCTCGTCGTCGGTCGGATGAACGGCCAGCTCGGTCGGCGGCGCTGCATAAATCGGCCAACCTCCGCCGGCGTCGACCGACGATAAGTCCAAGACCTCGGAAAGAAAGTCGCGCACGCGCTCCGCATCTCTGCTGTAAAGGATCGCGTGTATTCCGGTAATCATGCCGGGTGCTTCGCGGTTTGCCGGCGTTGCCTTCGTTAAGCCGAGTTTAAAAGCCGCCGAAGCACGTACGGCAAGATTCCGCCGTTGCGATACCATGCCAGCTCGACCTCGGTGTCGACGCGCGCCTGGAGCGGGACCGTCGCCCGGGATCCGTCGGGGCGATGAATCGTGCAAGCGACCGCCGCGCGCGGCTTCAGCGCTTCGAGCTCGTGGATCGTGAAGCGCTCGCAGCCGTCGAGCGCGAGCGTTTTGCGCGTCGTTCCCGGTTCGAACTGCAGCGGCAAGACGCCCATCCCCACGAGATTCGAGCGGTGGATCCGCTCGAAGCTCTCCGCGATGACAGCACGAACGCCGAGCAGGCGCGTCCCACGCGCCGCCCAATCCCGAGACGACCCCGTGCCGTATTCTGCGCCGGCGATGACGACCGCAGGCGTCCCGTCGCGCGCGTAGCGCATCGCGCACTCGTAGACGCTCGTCACCTCGCCGTCCGGCATGCAGCGCGTGAGTCCGCCCTCCGCGGGAGCGACCATCTCGTTTTTGATCCGCGGGTTTGCGAAGGTTCCACGGATCATGACGTCGTGATTCACGCGTCGTAGGTTGTACGAACCGATACGGCTCGGTTCTTCGCCCTGGGCCGACAGATACTCGTATGCGGGAGTTCCCTTCGGGATGGCGCCGATCGGCGAGATGTGGTCGGTCGTGACGCTGTCGCCGAGGACGAGCAACGGGCGCGCATCCGAAATATCGCCGATCGTGAGAATCTCACGCGCGACACCGTCGAGAAAAGGCGGCTTCTTGATCAGGCGGCTCTGCGGATCCCATCCAAAGCTCGGACCGCTCCGGCCGCCGCGCAATTCGTCCCATGCCGCCGAGCCGGCGAAGCCGTCACGATACCGTTCGACGTAGAGCTCGCGGTCCAGCGCGGCATCGATCGCGCTTTGGACCTCCGCGTCGCTCGGCCACAGATCGCGAAGGAAAACCG
>JAFAMS010000071.1 GCA_019233165.1 Vulcanimicrobiota bacterium
GGCGGCGTCGGCGGCGGAGCCGGGACGTAGCGGACGACGACCGTCTTCTTCTCCGGAACCCACTGCACGTACGCGCCCATCCCTTCGGAGATGACGCGCACCGGCACCATCACGGTCCCCTTCCAAATCATCGGTGGGACATCGAGCGGGCGGCTCTCGCCGTTGATGACGACCTCCGGCTTGCCGACGGTCACTTTGACGTCGGAACCCGGCTTGGAGACATCAACCGTCTTCGAAGCGGGATCGTACGAGACCGTCGCGCCCATTTGTTCGAACATCGAGCGCAGCGGTACGAGAATGGTGTTACCACGTACGAGTGCGGCCAGTACGCGATTTTGCTTGAGCGTATCCGGCTTGGCGTACACGTGGTGATCGTTGAAGAGGATCGGATATTCGCCTGATGGCGGAGACCCGAAATCTGCGGGTGGCATCCCGGTTTGTGCAACCTGCGCCGGCGCCGCGTTCGCGTAGGGTCCAATGTTGCCTTGCGAAGCGACTGCTGCGTACGGTCCCACGACGGTAAGCCCGAATCCCACGGCGAGGACCGCCGCAAGAACCCCGGAGCTCACTCTTTTCAAAATTTCCTCCCTAAGCTTAGTTGCTTGGTGATTCGAAGGACGGCGTTTTTAGGAAGAAGCCGATTTCAATCACAGATGGAGCGCGGTCGCCCGCACCCCCGACCGGTACAACGCCCGTATGCCAACTCGGGTTGCCAGCGGAACCCACGTAGAAGCAGACCTCGGTGGCGGTCTCAGGGACCTAACCTTTACGGTCCGGTGCCGCTCGCCCTGCCCGGCGGAGAAGAAGCGGCTCGCCTTCTAGCCGCTCAGATAACCTGGCAGAGAGAGCAGGCGCTAGGCCTGTTTTTCCTCGATCCGCTCCTTAAATTTGGCAAGATCGGTCGCGTACCGCTCGTGCGTCCCTTCGGCGATCTTCTCGCGCTCGTCGAATGCCGAGAAGGCGAAGGCGATCCGCTTTCCGTCGACCGTGATCACCTCGACCTCGACCCGGACGATGAATCCGACCGGGGTCGCCGCAATGTGGTTGATCTCCGCATGGGTCCCCAAGGTGACGGTGCCGGGCTCGAGGGTCGGCGCCACGCACTGCATCGCGGCCTCCTCGACGAGCTGCAAGAGCATCGGGGTCGAGAGCACATCGACGCCGGCGTTCCCCGCCTTCTGGGCGGTCATCCATTCTTCAACGCGAGTTTGATTCTGGTAGGAACGCCCGACCTCGAGCTTGGCGCGCATCGCCGCCTGTAGTTAAACGCGAGGTAGAACGCTCCCGCTGAATCTTTTTCCGCACAAACTGCGTATCTGCGGAGGGGGCGCCCCCCAAGGAGCTTTATGTCTCGTTTTCCTCACGCCGTTGCGGCGGTCGCAGCGGTCCTGGCGGCCGCCGGCCTCGGTCTCGCCGGCTGCGGCGGCAAGCAGCAGCGTCCCGCGCCGCCTCCGGTCGCGGTCGACGCCGCCCCCGCCCAGCGTCAGGACATCGCCACCTACATTCAACTCGACGGCCAGATCACGCCGCTCCAACAATCGAACCTGAGCTCGCCTCAGTCGGGTACGCTCGTCGGCGTGTACGTCACCGAGGGCTCGCGCGTCGGCCGCGGACAGCTTCTCGCGAAGCTCGACGATGCGACGCTTCGCGCGCAGCTCGCGCAGGCACGGGCCAACTTCGGCGGATCTTCATTGAATAGCCCGATCACGGCGCAGCAGAATCAGACGGCGGTCGTTCAAGCCGAGCAAGCTCTGGCGGCGGCGAAGAACAATCAAATCACGGCGCAAGCGGCTTACGAGAATGCGAAGGTCGTCTACGACGGGGACCGTTCGCTTTACCAGCAGGGATACGTCTCCCAGACGCAGCTCGAGCAAGCGCGCTCGCAATACGTCGCAACGCAGAAATCGCTGAACACGAACGCCGAGCTCGTTCGCGCCGCCGACGCGGCGCTCAAAAACGCGCGGGTCGGACTCGGCAGTACGGCGGTGCAGAAGACGCAAGTTGCCGCGAACGCCGCCCAGGTGCAACAGCTCGAGACTGCGATCGCGCAGACGAGCATCGTCGCGCCGTACGACGGCATCATCACCGCGCGCTATCTCGATCCCGGCGCGTTCGCCGGTCCGAACCAGAACATCGTGCAGATCTCACAGCTCGACACCGTGTACGTGAATGCGAACGTGCCGGACGACCAGCTTGCGTACGTGCGCTCCGGGACGCCCGTAACGTTCACAACCTCGAGCCTGCCCGGGAAAGTGTATCGCGGCCGCGTCTACGACGTGAACGCGACGCCGACGCAAGGGACGCTTTCGTATCGCGCTCGCGTGATCGAGAACAACCCGGGCAACCAGTTGCGTGGGGGGATGCTCGTGACCGCCTCGGTGCGCAAGGAGTTCCATCCCGGCGCGCTCGTCGTTCCGAGGACCGCGATCTTCCAGACCGATACCGGAACGAGCGTGTTCACCGTCGCCGACGGGAAACCGGGTCCCGACGGCAAGCCGACCAAGATCGCCAAGCAAGTTCCGGTAACGGTCGGGCTGCAAACCGACGTCACGAGTGAGGTCCGAAATGCCGGCTTCGGCCCGGGAACCCTGGTGATCACCACGCGTCCCGACGCGCTCCAAGATGGAAGCGCGGTCGCGATCACCCAGCAGGGCGGGTCGGGGCCGGGCGGCCCGGCGAGTGGTTCGTCGGTCGCCGGGAAAAAGCGCGGCTAGATGAACTCCAAATTCTTTGCGACGCTGCTCGTAGGCGCGTCACT